>CAYSWG010000049.1:6574-12649 GCA_964434465.1 uncultured Geobacteraceae bacterium | reverse complement strand
ATCTTGATGCCGGTGGCGAAGGCCACGGCCCGACCATGGGTCGTATGGAGCGTACAGAAATCCACATAGCCCGACAGTCGTGAAGCGCAGCCGATACCGGAAACAACGGAGGTCATGTCCTTATCATAGCCAAGGGCATCAATGGCCCGGATCAGCCCCTTCATGACGATACCGTGACCGCATCCCGGGCACCAGATATGGGGCAGTTTGCCCGGCCGAATATACTTTTCATAGTCAAAACCCATAGTTCAGCACACCTCCCCAATCCTGGCCAGTATCTCCGCCGGGCTGATCGGCTCACCATCCACACGGAAAATACCCGATACGGGCGCCTTGCCATCAACGCAGCGTCGCACCTCATGGATCGTCATACCCAGGTTCATTTCCGGAGTGATGAGCGCCTTGACCCGCCCTGCCAGGGCAGTAATCTGCTTTTCCGGAAAGGGCCAGTAGGTAATGATACGAAACATGCCCGCCTTGATGCCCTGCTTCCGTGCCTCGTTTACCGCATAGCGCGCCGACCGTGCCGTGGCGCCAAAGGCAACCACCGCCACCTGGGCATCGTCCAGGAGATACTCTTCAAAGGTAACGATATCGTCCAGGGCCGCCTCGACCTTGCGCAGCTGCCGCTCCTCCTCGGCCTGGACCAGTGCGGCCCTGGTCGTGGGGAAACCATCGGCGGCCTTGTTCAGGCCGCTCACGTGAAAGCGGTAGCCGGAACCGAACGCGGCCAGGGGCGGCACATCACCGAACCGAGTATCATAGGGCCTGTAGTCAGCGGGGCCGACCGACGGTTCCGAGCGGTTGATGATTTCCAGTTCGCCCGGTTCGGGGAAGACGATACGCTCGCGCATGTGGCCAAGGATCTCGTCGGGCATGACGGTCACCGGCGTGCGATATTTCTCCGCCAGGTTGAACGCGCGAACCGTTTCCGTAAACAGTTCCTGCACCGAAGCCGGCACCAGGCAGATGGCCGCATGGTCGCCGTGTGTGCCCCACTTGGCCTGCATGACGTCGGACTGGCTCGGCCCGGTCGGCATGCCGGTGGAAGGACCGCCGCGCATGACATTGATGATCACGCAGGGAATCTCGGTGATGCAGGCGTAGCCGATGTTTTCCTGTTTCAGGGAAAAACCGGGACCCGATGTGGCGGTAAGCGCCTTAACGCCGGTGAGCGAAGCGCCGATGACGGCCGCCATGGCGGCAATTTCGTCTTCCATCTGAATGAATGCCCCGCCGACCTTGGGCAGCTCGACCGCCATGACCTCAGCCACTTCCGTTGACGGCGTTATGGGATATCCCCCGAAAAAACGACACCCGGCATAAATAGCTCCGAGGGCAGAGGCTTCATTTCCCTGTAAAAAAGCTACCTTCTTACTCACAGAACTTCCTCCCCACGACGTGCTTTCCGCTCCGTAACCTCGCGGTGGTTCCGGAGCGGAACGTTGCCGTCGCTCGTGACACCCTACTTGTAACGGTAACCGCGAAATCAGGACAGCGCAGTTCGCACTGCATGCAGCCGATGCAGGCATCGGGCTTTGTTATCACCGCGGTGAAACCACGCATTTCAAAAACCCGCGTCGGGCAGAATTCCACGCAGATGTGGCACCCCTTGCAGTAGGTTGCATTGATAACGACATGCGGCACTTTCTTATCCATACAGACGCTCACCTTTCTACAATTACAGATTCAGACCATCCACCAGCGACTGCACATGGGAAACAGACTCCTCAAACATTGCTCGCTCTTCCGGGGTCAGGTCCAACTGGATAATCTGCTCGACACCACCGGCGCCGATCAGACACGGCACCCCGACGAAATAGCCATTGACGCCGTATTCACCTTCCAGGAGGGCGCAGACCGGCAGAATGCGCTTCCGGTCAAGGAGAATGGACTCGGCCATGATCATGGCCGCGGAAGCCGGCGAAACAAAGGCGGAACACTTCATCAGACCGACGATCTCGCCGCCGGCATGGCGGGTGCGCTCAACAAGGGCCGCCATCACCTCCCGGGCCTTCGCGTTGCCATACTTCTGCTCCAGCAGAAACAGTACGGGAATGCCGCCCACATTGCAGAAACGCACCAGCGGCACCATGTCGTCGCCATGGCCGCCCAGGACCAGGGCATGGACATCCTGAACCGAAACACCCAGTTCCGCGGCAATGAACGCCGAGAATCGCGCCGAATCCAGGACACCGGCCATTCCCATAATGCGGTTGCGGGGAAAACCGGTGACCTTGCGGCACAGGGTGACCATGGCATCCAGGGGATTGGTCAGGAGTATCACGAACGCATTGGGCGCATGCTCTCTGATCTGCGCAGCAACAGCGCTGATAACCCGGGCATTGACCGTAATCAGGTCATCCCGGCTCATCCCCGGCTTCCGGGCCAGACCGGCAGTAACGATAACCAGATCGGCGCCACGGATGTCTTCATAACAGTTCGTCCCGGTCAATTGGGCATCGAAAGACTCAAGAGACGCACCCTCGAGAATGTCCAGGGCTTTCCCCTGGGGCAGATCCTCAACTATGTCGAACAGGACGATCTCACCCAGCTCCCGCTGGGCCATGAGATGGGCGAGGGTTCCGCCAATCTGGCCGCCGCCGATCAATGCAATTTTTTTACGTGCCATTCCTTCCTCCGCAGGCAGGTGCCCGACAGTCCTGGTACAGGCCCGGCGCTGAGCCGCGCCGGTCTAGAGATTACCGATCAGTTCATCAGCAAAACGGGAGCAGGGCAGTTCCTGGACGTCGGCTACCCCTTCAGCCCGCATCAGTCGGGCAAAGTCATAGGTTACCTTGCGTTGGTCGATGGTCCGGTCCAGAGAGGCGTTGATGAGTGCGGCGGCTTCGTTCCAGCCCAGGTATTCCAGCATCATCACACCCGACAGGATCACCGATCCGGGATTGACCTTGTCCAGATTGGCATACTTGGGCGCCGTGCCATGGGTTGCTTCAAAAATGGCATGGCCGGTCCGATAGTTGATGTTCCCGCCCGGGGCGATGCCGATTCCGCCCACCTGGGCAGCAATGGCATCGGACAGGTAGTCACCGTTCAGATTGGTGGTAGCAATCACATCAAACTCATCGGCCCGCGTGATGGTCTGCTGCAGGGTGATATCAGCGATGGAGTCCTTGATCAGCAGCATGTTCTTCCATTTTCCGTCACCATGGGTCGGCCAGAGGGAAAGCACGGCTGTCACCTCGGCCAGAAGCGCCTCCTGCTGGGCCGGGGTCATGTTGTCAAAACCGGGTTCGATGGAACGGGCATTGTCTTCGGCAGAGATATCCGGATTACGTTCTTTGTTGCCAAGAATCCATGACTCCCGCTGGGACACGGTCCGGTCACGGTATTTCGTGGCAGCCAGCGCATAGCCCCAGCTTTTGAACGCACCCTCCGTAAACTTCATGATGTTGCCCTTGTGCACCAGGGTCACCGATTTCCGCCCCTGCTTCAGGGCATACTCGATGGCCGCCTCCATCAGGCGCTCAGAACCTTCCCGGGACACGGGCTTGACACCGACACCGCATGTCTCGGGGAAACGGATTTTCTTTACCCCCATCTCCTGCTGCAGAAACTGGATGAACTTTTTCGCCTCCGGCGTCCCTTCGGCCCATTCGATGCCCGCATAGATATCTTCCGTATTCTCCCGGAAGATGACCATGTCCACCAGTTCGGGGCGCTTTACCGGTGACGGCACACCCCGCACATAGCGCACCGGCCGCAGACACACATAGAGGTCCAGCTCCTGGCGGAGGGCAACGTTGAGGGAGCGGATGCCCCCGCCAATGGGCGTGGTCAGCGGGCCTTTTATACCGACCAGATATTGGCGGAATGCGGCAAGGGTTTCCTCGGGTAGCCAACCGAGGCCCATGTTGAAGGACTTCTCACCGGCATAGACCTCCAGCCAGCAGAGCCTGCGCGCACCGCCATAGGCCTTGGCAACAGCGGCATCAAGCACCCGCACCGCCGCCCGCCAGATATCGGGGCCGGTGCCATCACCCTCGATAAAGGGAATTACCGGCTTATCAGGAACAGAGAGAACACCATCTGTTATGGAAATTGTATCGCCGCCGTGTGGGCAGCATTGCGTACCAGGTACCATACACGTCTCCTTGTCATAGGGAAAAACAGCTTTAGTAGCCAGCCGACGCTCGCAACCGTCTGCTGGCTGGCTATAGTATCGCGATATCACTTCCAGTGCAAGAACCACGTTGTCCACAAAACCGTCCGGGTCCAACGCAATTCTGTGGTGATGTCCATCGGGAACCTCCGGATGTAACACGGGTGGTTTCCACTGGGGAAACGAGGCATTTCCGATCCGGCAGGAAAACCGGGTATCGCACGGCGGTGAAAAGCGGTACGCCGCACCAGCAGGACCGCAGCGTGACACCACCGGAGTGAAAAAGAACCGTTTTCGGATGGAAACTGTGCTAGGATCACGAAGGGCGCATAGTAGCATTAATCGACAAAGCAGGGAAACAAAACGTTGAGGAAGACAACAGATTTTTCATGAGAACCGGCGAAATGGCAGACAGAGGTTCAGACCGTTGGCAGCAGTTCCGCAACATCATTTCCTATCCCTGCAACTGGCAGCACCCGGCAATTACCGAACAGCATGCCTACACCCAGGCGTGCGCGCGGTTGCCCCAGGCGCCATCGGTCACCTACGTCGGTTTTCCCTGGGCGACGCTCATCGATCTGCTCCATGCCAGACAGCATGACAAGGCGGAAGGCTACCTGAGCCTCCTGCGCCAGTTCCCCCATGATGCTGCGCCACGCCGGGTAACCGTCGCGCAGCACATTTACCTGGAACGATTCGCGGAACTGTTCACCCTGGCCGGCATCACCGACATTTTCTGGTCTCACGCCGTCCGCGGCAAGGACCGGATCGGCCCGATACGCATCCACCCGTTCCCCCTGTTTCCCGTGCGCTGTCTTGACGATCCCGACCAGGCGGACGGGCTCGGCAAACCTTTCGCCGACAGAAAATATCTCTACAGCTTTCTTGGCGCCTACCATCCGCGACGCTACCTGACAAAAACCAGGGAGTGGATTGCCCGGCTGCCGCAAACCGGCGACTCGGTCATCCGGAAACGTGACGAGTGGTTTTTCGAGCAGGCCGTCTATGACCGGCAGATTTTCCACCGGCCCGTCGACGAACACAAGCGGGTACAACTGGAGCGTGATGCGGAAACGTACCTGCAGGTACTCCGGAACTCCGTATTCAGCCTTTGCCCGTCGGGAACGGGACCCAACAACATCCGCCTGTGGGAATCACTTGGCTTAGGCTGCATCCCGGTGATTCTTTCGGACCGGTTGCGTCTGCCGGGAAGCGTGGATGAGTGGCAGGAAGCAGCCGTGTTCATTCCCGAGGAAAAGAAAGCCATTCAGAACCTGCCCCACCACCTGCGAGAACTGGCGGAACAACCGGACCTGCTGCGGCAGCGGCAGGAAAAACTCCGCGGATTGTGGGAACGATACGGACACAACTGCTTTATCTACGATCTGCTTGCCTTCTGCACGAACAGCACCTGAAGCAATACCACGCGGCCCTCAGGAACATCCCCGACCGACAATCTTCTTGACCTTGCGGGAAAGGCGCCAGCGGGTGAATGCCGGCACCGCATGCAGATGCCTCAATGCCTTGCGATAATCATGCAGCAGTTCAACCTTTCGCCCCGTCGCTGCCTCCATGAGCAGCATGGTGCACAAATCCTTGCCTGAAAAATAGCGGTACTGCTTCATGCTTTCCGCAGCATGGGCAAACAGTTTTGCACACCGGTGCGCCCGCAGGTATTCCTCCAGGGAACCCTTCTCCCTGCCGAAAAAATTATTGTCGCCATGGGTGCGATACGCCACCAGAGGCTCATTCAGGTAATATTTGCGGCCATTGTACAGGGATGCCAGCCACACCAGACAGTCATCAGCCCTGATCCGCCAGTCTTCTTCGTAGGGAATGGGGAAGAACCGGTCCGCCAGAGATCTTCGCATGGAAATGGTCGAAGTCGGCCCACCGAGCCAGATACGGCGGAAATACGTCACCAGGCCGCTATAGCCCAGATCGGTTACCCT
>CAYSWG010000049.1:0-6564 GCA_964434465.1 uncultured Geobacteraceae bacterium | reverse complement strand
CCAGGATACGGCTTCACCATGTTTTTCGAAACAGTTCCGAATGCCTCGTAGGCACAAAACAACATATCGCAGTCCGAATGCTCTCCATGGACGGCCAGCGCTTTTTCGATGTAATCCGGACAATACCGGTCATCGGCATCGAGGAAAAACAACACCCCGCCCCGGGCCGACGCAACACCGGCATTGAAGGCGGACAGCTGGCCGCCGTTTTCCTTGCACACAGCCCTCACGGACGCAAAGCGGCGGGAGAGCTCCGCAACCAGATCCCGGGAGCCGTCCGTCGATCCGTCGTCAACAAGAATGATTTCAATTTCGGCATGGGTCTGGTTGACGACCGACAGGACGGCCTCTTCCAGGAACGCCCCATAATTGTAATTGGTTATGATAACTGAGACCAGCACACCAACTCCATTCTCACCCGCAATTATGCCACAGCATGGCACGTGCCCACGAATTTCTGAAATACCCCCTGACTTTCCGCGTCCAGCGCACGTACCAGCGGCTTCGCTCCAGATCAGATGCACCTTCTCTACAGTTCATCCCCATCAGGCGCCGCCATGAGTTCCTTTGCCGGGTCGCAAGCCCTTCACTGCCGTCAGGCATCGTTTATAGCAATACCCCAGTGCCCGATAGCGGGCATACCACCGTTTTCCCAGAGACATCAGAAAACGGTACTCTTCCCGGCGCCAGACTCCCTCGTTCTGCCGGCTGAAGCCATCTTCGTGGTAAGTGGCAATGACCCGGTCAACGAAACAGGCCTGCCCCAAACCATAGTTTTTCATGAGGGTATAGGTCAACACCCGGTCGGCCATGATCCGGTAGGAAGTGTCATAGGCACTGATACAATCCCTGCGATAGAAAATTGCCTGGTGGCACAATGGCGTACCCCGAACAAGCTTGTCCAGAGACCTGAGTTCTTTGCCTTTGATGTACACCAGTCGACCGGCGGCATCGATCATGTTTGCCTTGCCATAGACGAGGACATGATTTTTTGACAGGACCTCCTTCAGCGAATCCAGATCCACAACCAGCTCGTCCCTGGCATTGAGAAAGAGGATATAGCGCCCTGAACAGGCAGCAATCGCCTTGTTCATGGCATCGTAGATTCCGCTGTCCGGCTCGCTGCGCCAGAAATCAACGACTGTGCCATACTGCCGGAGGACCGCAACGGTTCCATCACGGGAATCGCCGTCAATGACCACATACTCCGCACTGGCGCCCCGATGCGCCTCGACACTCTCGATGGTCGTCCGCAGATCAGCTGCGGCATTGCGCACGACAGTGACGATGGACACGAGGGGACCGTCACCCCGATCATCCACCGGAGAGCGGGGCACTAGGGACTTACTCTGCTTGCTTGTACCATGGTGCTGGATCATGGGGAGCAACTCGGACAGTGGAGTATCGCTTGCCGTTTGTGACAACAGATCCGACCCTGATCTCTTCAGACCAAGGTTTCCCGGATGAACACGAATCAGCTTCAGTGTCCCGCCGACTGCAGGGCAGTCCAATAGGCGGCAACGGTTGCGCCAACGCACGAATCCCAGCTGAATTGGCTGGCCTGCTGCAGGGATTTTGCCGACAATACTCCCCGGAGTTCCCGTCCACGATACACATCCAGCATCGCCTGGGACAGGCCGTCCGCATCATGGGGCGACAGGGTAATGCCCGCATCACCTACCACTTCCGGCAGGGACGTGGTATTGGAGGTGATGACCGGGACGCCGCACTGCATGGCTTCCAGGGGCGGCAGGCCAAACCCTTCGTACAGGGACAGGTAAACGAATGCCAGTGCGCCGCTGTAAACGGCGGCAAGGTCTTCGTCGGCCACATAGCCGGCGACGATGACCCGCTGGCGCACTGCCTCATTCTGGCAGATTTCCGCAAAAATGGCTTCATATCCCCAACCGTGGGGCCCCACAAGGACCAGGGACAGATCAGAGAGGTGCTCCTGGCTGACCAGCGCAGCAAAACTGCGGACCACATGGACGAGATTCTTGCGCGGCTCCAGGGAGCAGATACTCAGCAGATAGGGGGTTTCGGGCAAACCATACTTTTCCCTGACCCGGGAGAGCTCATGGGTGTCACTGCACGGGAAGAAGTTGCCTGAAGCCGCCAGGGGGGTAACAAACAGCTTGTCCGGGTCGAAGCCCTGCATGTTTGTATAGGCACAGAAATCGTTTTTTGTCGCCTCCGATATGCAGAGAATCCAGGTATCGTGGTCAATGGACCGCAATACTTCGGTCATATGGCCGCTATGCTTGAAGTATTCCGGAAGGAGCACCGGGATGAGGTCATAAAGGGTGATGAATTTTTTTGTTTTCAACGCCCGCACCTGCCTGGGCAAAGGCAGGTAGGGGGAGTGCACGATATCCGCGTCGGAAAAACCGCCCGTCGCCGACAGGGGACGCTGCTCGAAGTGCCGCACAAGCATGCGGACCATCTCCAGATACCCCTTTCCCAGCGCTTGATTAAAGCCGGATCGGGTCACCTGGCGCTCCTTGAGCCGGCGACGCTCCTCCAGAAGGCGCAAGAGCAGGGAGCTGCACTGAAGAGACGCCACTCCTTCCAGGCCCCGTGAAGCCAGATACTGCTGGCAGCAATCCGGCGAAGCGAACGCCGAAAGGCCCAGGGAAAGATCATCACGTCCCAAAAGCCGGTCCATGATGTTCTCCGCCACCCGGAAAATTCCTGTCCGCGCTTTACTGTCGTGGTGTCCCATGCCAAGAATGGATATGTCAAATACTACGTTCATGAAAACGCGCCGTTCCTTTCACATCCGGATAGATCCCTGCCGTCACGCCTTGCGCACCAGAATACCAAAACAGGTGCTGGGGAAACCACCGATTGCCAGTTTCAGATGGACACCACGTTCCGGGACATCCCACTGCTCCCGGGAAAACCACCCTTCGTCAAAAAGATAGGGGGGCACGTCCACATATCTGTCCAGTACCCCGTTGCCAACGTTGAAGTCCGGTCCAAGCAGCCGGTGCCCTTGACGAGAAAGCCTGGCAGCAAGCTGTTCAAAGTGTTTCTGTTGAAAGAGCACCGTCTGCCAGTTGTCAATTGTTTCAGCGCCGGGCAGGTAATTGAATTCCGTGGTATGGATTGCCAGACCACCGGGCTTGAGCAACGCCAGGGAGTTCTCCACAAACGCCAACCCCTGCGCGATGGAACCAAGATGTTCCATGGCGCAGACCGACCAGCAGAAATCATACGGGGCGTCCATTGGGGGGACTGCGTTCATGTCAATGCATCGATGGCTCACCCGGGCATCGAACGTTTCCCGGGTCACGAGGTGTTCATGGAAGGCAAGGTCTCGTGTCGAAGCATGCTGCCCCGTTTCGGCCCAGCCCAGCCCGGCGACGAGTTGTGGATCCAGGTCGGTCACGCATACGGTCATGTTTTTTGATGCAAAATAGGAGGCAAGGGGCTCCTGGCCGCACCCGAAACCGATTCCCTGCACCCCTTCCCGCAAGAACTCGCCCTCGTACAGCGCCTGGAGCACAAAGGCAAACTCCCACAATTTCCGGTGATACATCGGCGCCATCTGCAGTTGGGAACACCAATAGGCAAACCACGGGCTTTCCATGTCGGCCTGGGTAGTAGGCTTGCTGACCAGACCATGCACAGAGGGCTCTCCGGAAAATTTGACGCCGTTCAACGTCGGCTGCCACTGCCGGGCAAGCTCGTAGCCGAAATTCTTTACCTGCATTTTCAGAAATTCCGTATCTTTAATGGCCCGCCACAGTTCATCGTCCAACGGTTGACCATTCTTCCTGGTCAAGCGAAACATCTTGTTGAGCTTCCGGCGAAACATTCGGGCAATTTTATCCCGCAGCAGGGCAAGCATGTTACACCTCCCGACCCGGCTGCCCGGTCCGCGCCAACTCAGCCTCGATCATCAGGGAGACAACATCCCGCATCTTCCTTGCGGCCGTCCAGGAGAGTTCCCTGTTGGCCTTCCCGGGGTCAGCCCTGCTGACGAGAATTTCCGAAGGGCGCAGCAGGCCGGGATCACTGACCACATGATCGGCATATTCGAGACCCAGACAGCCAAAGGCTGCCGTAACAAAATCCCTGAGGCTGTTCGTCTCCCCCGTGGCAATGACAAAATCCTCGGCCTGCTCCTGCTGCAGCATGCGCCACATGGCATCCACATATTCAGGGGCCCAGCCCCAGTCCCGGGAAACAGCCATATTGCCCAGAAAAAGGATTTCCCCGCTCCCCCGGGCAATGCGGCAGGCGGCGCTGACAATCTTGCGCGTCACAAAGCGCTCCTGGCGAAAGGGTGATTCATGGTTGAACAGGATGCCGGTGCAGGCATACATGCCATAGGCCTCGCGGTAATTGGCCACCTCCCAATGGGCAGCGGCCTTTGCCACGGCATAGGGACTCCGGGGATGAAAGAGCGTTGATTCGCTGGCAGGGACCCCTTGGGTATTGCCAAAGCATTCACTGGAACCGGCGTTGTAAAACCGGGTTGGCAGTTCAGTAAACCGAATGGCCTCCAGAAGATTAAGCGTGCCGATGGCAATGCTCTCCAGGGTCTCCACGGGCTGCTCGAAGGACAGGCCCACCGAGCTCTGCCCCGTAAGATTGTAGATTTCGTCAGGCTTCACCCTGACAATGGTCTGAATGACGCTCCGGAAATCGTTCACCGCCATGGAATGCAACCGGACATCATTCATGATGCCCAGGGCGACAAGGTTGGCAAATCCCGACACCTGGGCGTCCCTCGATGTGCCGTGCACCGCATAGCCCCTGTCCAGGAGCAACCGGGACAGATAGGCGCCGTCCTGGCCGGAAATCCCGCAAATAAGCGCTTTTTTCGCAACCACTGGTAACCTCCCTGAACAATCTCTGCTTAGCGTGCCAGCGCCTTCCTGTATCCGGCGATGGTCTGTGCCACGCACCGGTCCCAGCTGAAAAGCCGCGCCCGGGCCAGTGAACGCGCGGACAGGCTGTCCCGCAGCGCCTGGTGCCGATACAGGTCATGCATCGCCTGGCACAGTGCCGGGACATCCGTCGGCGGCACCAGAATGCCGGCATCACCCACCACCTCAGGCAATGAAGACGTAGTGGAGGTAATAACCGGAGTAGCGCACTGCATGGCCTCCAGGGGCGGCAGACCGAATCCCTCGCACAAAGAGGGATAGACGAAGGCAAGGGCACCGCTGTAGAGGGGGGCAAGCTCTTCATCGGCCACATAGCCGGTGACAATAATACGCTGGGCAAGCTCACGGTCCCTGGCGATCGTCTGGAAAATTTCTCCGTAGTGCCACCCTTTGGCGCCGACGAGCACCAGGTTCAGGTCATGAATACGCTCTTGCCTTACCAGCTCCAGAAAACAGGTAACCGTCCCGGAGACATTCTTGCGCGGTTCCAGGGTACAGCAGCTGAGCAGATAGGGCCCGTCGGGAATGCCGTATTTCGCCTTGACCCTCTCCAGAGCAGTGGTGCAGCTGCAGGGATAAAACCATTCCGAAGCGGCAGGATGGGTTACCAGTACGCGATCGGGATCAAGATGCCCTGCGTAGGCACACAAATCATTTTTTGTGGCGTTGGAGATTGTAAACACCCACGATTCAGGGGTGAGTTTCGCCAGTGCCCTTTCAAGGATACACCTGGTGCCTTCCGGAAACAACTGAGCGTGCATGAGGGGAATCAGATCATGAACGGTCAAGAAGCCAATCACACGGGGATGCTCCGCAAGATTATCGGGAAATGCATGATAGGGCGAATGGAATATCCGGTTATCAGAGAAGCGGGGCTGGTCGCGACGGGCTCTCCTGACCCCCCCCATGGAAAATTTACTGAAAAGCGCCGAAAGATTCCCCGATACAAAGCGCCCGTTGGCAACGGCTTTCCGGGCAAGCGCCAGACGACGGCTCGCTGCCACAAATTCAGGATCGTGGGCCAGGGGAAGGCTTCCCAGCTCCCGACTGGTGGCCAGAAAGGCACAACAATCAGCCAGGTTACCGGCACTTGCCGAAAGTTCGAGCTGAATCCCTTTAGCAGAGGCCAAACCAATGGCAAGGTTCTCCACAACCCGAAACACCCCCGTACGCGCCAGGCTGGTGCGCTGGCCCATCCCGAGGACCGAAATATCAAATAGCAGCTTCATGCGGTCGGCACCCATGGCGCACGGAAACGTCTTCGTCCCATGCAAAACCTCGGGGGCGGAACACCGGGGGAACTTTTTCCGGTTCCCATACCGGCGGCGGTCATGTGCAGTACACCTTCGCGGCAGCACGGAGCTCAACTGCCCGCAGATAGACCTCTTTCGTTTTCCGCACGGTCTCCTCCCAGGAAAACTGCCGAGCCCGGAGCAGCCCCCGCTGACGCATACCCTCCCGCTCCCGCGGGCTGTTCCAGAGCTGCCAGATAGCTTCGGCCAACGTCGCAGGCGTCAAGGGATTCACCAACTGCGCTGCGTTGCCGACGACTTCCGGAATGGACGTGCTGTCCGAACAGACGACCGGGCAGCCGCAGGCCATTGCCTCAACCAGAGGGATGCCGAACCCTTCGAACAATGAGGGGAACACCATCATTTCCGCCATA
>CAYSWG010000048.1:0-13094 GCA_964434465.1 uncultured Geobacteraceae bacterium | reverse complement strand
TGGGATAGTGGGGCCATTCCAGACAAGGAGTGTACCCCATGCGCACCAATGCTCCGCTTCCGTTTGTTTCCGCTGCGCTGCGCCGGCACCCGGCAGTGGTTTCCGCCACGGCAGCCGCAACCGGCTTCATCCGTCGCATGTCCTTCAAACCCTATCGTCCGGCCGTCCGCCGTCGCGAGCTGGCCCTGGCGCCCAGTCTTGCCGATTTTCATGGCGCACACTGTTCACTTTTCCGGGAAAAGGGTTTTGGCTCGACCCCGACGATCGTCATCGCTGGCTTTGTGCCCGATGCAACGGAAGTCACCGAGTTCCAGCGGCATATCCTGAAGCGTCATGGGGCCGTCTACTATCTGAACTTCCCCCGCAATGCCTTTTCCCGCCTGTTGGTGCATGCCCAGCTTGCCGACCTCATCGAGGAACTGAATCGAAAGGGTGAGGAGCCGGTGCTGTTCAGCATCAGCTTCGGGTGTGGTCTGGCGGGCGGATTTCTCCGGTCACCGGAGTCGGCCGGGCTGCGGATCCGCGGGCTGGTCATGGTCAGCCCCGTACTCTGCACGGAAGACCTGGTACGTCCCGATGGTGAGCGGAAAGGCGGGGTTCGCATTCTGGAGAGCAATCTCCGCCGGATTTTCAAAGCCGATGCCGGCAATGCCCATGAACTGGGGCGACAGATGGAGCGGGCCCGCCGCTGTTTCCAGGCGTTGTTCGAGGCGGGTGCCGATAACCGGGTTCTGACCAGCCGTCATCTGTCCATTCGCGGCAAGATCATGAATGTTCTGGCCTCAACGTCCAACCGTGGCGGCTACGAACGGGTGCTGGCCATGCGCGAGTTTACCCGGCCCGACAACGGAGGTGCACTCTTCAATGGCCCGGCTTTGACGCTCCTGGCGGAAACGGAAGACAACATGCTCGTACCCGGTTCTCCGACCCTTGATCTCCTCCGCGACCGGCAGGCCGCCGCACGTTTGCTGCCCAATGGCGTGGTTCGAACCGTTTCTTCCGGGAACGAAGCAGACCAGGTGGCCCATGCTTCGCTCATTTTTCACCATGAGTACTACAATATCATGCTGGAAGCCTGGTACTGCAGATTGACCGAATTGCCCATGGAATCGGCAGTGTAGAGGACTTCATACCCCATGTTCCAAGGATTCAGCTTTGTTCTTCATTGGTAACGGTCTCATCAAAGCTGCGGCGCGACGGCGTGCCACCCGATTCAGTGCCCGGAATGCCCGAACCGCCCAGCGGGAGATATTCGCCATGCTGCTGCGGCAGGGCGCAGCTACCCGTTTCGGCCGGGACCACGGCTTCGCCGAGCTGGTCGGACTCCCCTTCGAGGCAGCCTATGACCGGTTCCGGTGCAGGGTGCCCGTGCGCACCTATGGGGATTTCTGGAAGGACTACTTTGCCGACGGTTTCCAGACCCGGGACGGCAGCGTGACACTATCCCTGGAAAACGTTACCTGGCCGGGCCGGCCGGCCTTTTTCTGTGAAACGTCAGGGACCACGGCACCGACCAAGTACATACCCTTTACCCGGGAAATGTTTGCCGAGAACCGGCGCGCTGCCCTCGACCTTACTGCCTGCTACCTGGCGGCCAACCCCGGAAGCCGCCTGTTCGACGGCAAGCTGCTCTACATGGCCGGTTCCACCGAACTGCGCCCCGTGGGGCACGGCGCCTGGAGCGGCGACATGAGTGCCATTACCCTGCGGAATCGCCCCGCCTATCTGCAGCCCTTCATCGCTCCCGACCGCCGGACGGCCAGCCTCCCCTGGGAAGAGAAGGTAGACGCCATGGCGCGCTTGCTGCTCAAAGACCGGACCATTCGGGGTATTTCCGGTGTACCTCCCTGGATACTGCTGCTGCTCCAGCGCTGTGTCCAGTTGGGCGGCCGTGACCTGCCCGAGTTGGTGCCTGCCCTGGAACTCATCATCCATGGCGGTACAAGCATGAAGCCCTATCGGGGCGAATTCGACCGGCTGTTCGGCCGTCATCAGCCCTCTTTTCTGGAGCTGCTGCCTTCCTCGGAGGCATTCATGGCCTTCCAGGTTGCCGGGGAGCAGTTCATGCGCTTTGCCCCCTATTACGGGGTATTTTTCGAGTTTGTTCCCTTCGAGGATCTGAACGAACTGGGGCTGCCCCGCCCCGATGGGCGGGCGGTCCCCCTGGAAGCGGTTGACCTGAATCGCCGATACGCGGTTATCCTGTCCAGCTGTGCCGGGTTGTGGCGCTACCATATTGGCGATACCCTGCGGTTTATTGGCCGTAATCCCCTCTATATGGAATTTACCGGTCGCGATCGGTTCCTTGACCGGTTCGAGGAAAAGGTGACCCAGGGTGAAGTGGAGGATGCCGTTGCCGCGGTGAACCTGCTGCCGGGCGTGGAAGTGCGGGAGTTCCTGGTTGGACCGGTCATTGCCGAGCGCCGCCACCTATGGGTACTGGCCCTGCGATCCGGTGGCACTGCCGATGATGTGTACCTTGCCGAACAACTTGATGCGCGGCTCATGGCGGGCAATGCCGACTATGCGACATTTCGGGACCAGGGGCGCATTGCGCCGCCCCGGGTCGTTTCCGTTGACGAGGGGACGATCTATGCCTGGTCCAAGGCCGTACGGGGCAAGCTGGGCGGTCAGAGCAAGATACCCCATATTGATCCGACCCTGGACGGCGAGATGGTCCGCAGCCTGGCGGAGTTTGCCCTGGGTTCCACGTCCGTTCCGGCCGCATGGGGTTCACCCTGAGTACCGACCGGTCCCCCGCAACCTTTGTGACAGAAACAGCAAGCTTCATGCAATTGCAGCACGACGGTAACAATCTCCTGCTATTACGGTAATGCCGAATAAATCGGGACATCCGGCGCAACGATGCACGGTATCCGTACATCCTGTTTCGGGGCGGTTCCTTATACACAATCGATGCGAAGCGGAGGAATGCTATGAAGATGGGGAAAATTCGCCGGTATTTCATGCTTTCCAGCCTGATGCTGGTAGTTGGCTGTAGTGGGCCTGAGGCAAAGAAGGCCAAATTCTTCAACAAGGGCAAGGCCCTGTATGAGAAGGGCGACTACGTTAAGGCCGGCCTGGAATTCAAGAATGCCCTGCAGATTGATCCGAAGTTCGCCGAGGCCTATTACATGATTGGGCTCGTGGACCTGAAAAAGCGGAACATCAAGGGTGCCTATGCCAATTTCACGAAAACCGTGGAAATCAATCCTGGCCACCTGAAGGCCCAGTATGAACTGGGGAAGCTGTTCCTTGCCGTGCGGGAGCCGGGCAAGGCCATGGAGAAAGCGGAGCTCATTCTCAAGGCCGAAGCGGCCAACAGTGACGGATTGCTGCTCAAGGGGGCGGCCCTGGTGTCCGGTCAGGAGATTGACAAGGCCAGGACACACCTGGAGCAGCTTATCGCCGGCGGGATTCGTGAGCCCGATGCCTATCTGCTCCTGGCCAGCGTGTACCGGCAGGAGCAGCAGGATCAGAAGGTCGAGCAGGTTATCCGGAAGGGGATCGAAGTCAATCCTTCCTCGGTTCAGCTTTTGCTGGGCCTGGCCGATGTTCTGGAAAAATCCGGCCGCAAAGAAGAGACCATGGCCACCATGCGCCGGGTTATTTCCCTGGAGCCGAAGGTGACCTCCTACCGGTTTGCCCTCGCCGGCTACTACTGGAGCAACGGGCAGGAGAAGGAGGCAGCGTCCCTGCTCAATGACATTCTCTCCCTGGAGCAGGATGCCCAGGAAAACCGGATTCAGGTGGCAGGCTTCCATGTGGCCAGAAATCGTGCCGCTGCCGCGGAACAGGTGCTCAAGGAGGGCATCGCCGTGAAACAGGACAGTATCCGGCTGCGCATGGCCCTGGCCGACCTGTATTTTGCCGGCAACCGCCCGGAAGAAGGAGTCGCACAGCTGAAAGAGTGTCTGAAACTTGGCCGCAAGGATAAGGATCCGGAAGTGATTCTGGTAAAAAACGCCCTGGCAAAACTGCACCTGTCCCGGGAGGAACTGGCCGACGCAACCCGCTATGCGGGCGAAGTGCTTGCGGCCAGTCCGAAGAACATCGATGCCCAGTTCGTCAAGGGAACGGTCTATCTGCTCAAACGGGACGGCGTCAATGCCGTTGCTGCTTTCCGCTCGGTGGTTTCGGACAATCCGCAGCTGGTCATGGCCCATCTGCGTCTGGCTGAAGCCCACCTGCTCAACCGGGAACCCAATCTCGCCAACGAGGCGGTCCAGAAAGCCTTGAAGCTTGAACCGGAGTCGCGGGAAGTACAGCGGGCGGTGGCGCGATTCCATGCGGTCCAGAACAACCCGGCCAAGGCCGAGGAGCAGCTGAAGAAAATGGTTGCCGCCCATTCCGATGACCTGGAGGTGCGGGTTGAGCTGGGCGACTTCTATCTGGCCGGAAAGAACTTCACGAAGGCTGAAGAGCAGTATGCCGAAGTGCGTCGACGGGCGCCGGGCCTGCCTGCCGGCTATGTGAAACTGGGCGGGCTGTACGCCGCCCAAGGCAAACCTGCCCAGGCCCTGGCACAGATGGAGCAGGCTGCCCGGCTCAACCCTGCCTCCGAGAGCATTTTCACCTCACTGGTGGGGCTGCATCTGGGGCTGAAACAGTACGACAAGGCCATTGCGCTCAGTGAAGCGCGGCTCAAAGCCGACCCCCGCAGTGATGTTGCTGCCGAAATGCTTGCCCAGACCCATGTGGCACGACGGGACTATGCCAGGGCGATTACCGTCTACCGCCAGGCACTGACGGTCCGTCCCGACAATTGGCTGGCTGCCAACAATATGGCATTCCTCATGGCGGAACTGGCCGCTTCGCCAGCTGACCTGCAGGGCGCCCTCGCCATGGCGGAGAAGGCATTAAAGATCAAACCCGATGAAGTAACGGTGCTCGATACGGTAGGCTGGATCCACTACCGCAAGGGTGACGCCGGCAAGGCCGTGGAGTACCTGCGTCGGGCCCATGCCGCAAACCCCCATGCCGTCGTGGTCAACTATCACCTGGGTATGGCCTATCATAAACTCGGTAAACGCGGCGAGGCGAAGCAGTATTTGACGAAGGCTGTGGAGAGCCCCGGTGAATTCCCCGGCAAGAACGAGGCACGCGCGGTTCTGGCCACGTTGTAGCCGGGGCGTTTCTACGGAGTGCGCCGGGTAACGGCGCGGAAGTACGTTCCTGCCGGAAGCCATGTTCCGCCCGTGGTTGCGAAGCGGTTGGTGATTTTTTTCAACAATTATGGATCGGCTCCCCGGCATGCGTGCCGGCGGAGCATGGCAGAAACAAGGGAAGCTGTCCATGCATCAGGAAATTGCAGGCCTGCAGGATATTCTGGCGATCGTCAGGCGCCGGAAAAGGGAGCTTCTTGTCCCCGCTGCGCTGGTCTTTGCCGCGGCGCTCGTCGTTGCCCTGGCATTACCGGCCAAATTCCGCTCCACGTCGACGATTCTCATCGAGGACCAGGAGATCCCCCGGGACTACGTTGCAACGACGGTTACGGGCTTTGCGGAACAGCGCCTGCAGACCATCAACCAGCGGATCATGAGTACCCCGAAATTGCTGGAGATTATTGCGCGATTCACTCTCTATGCCGATCTTAAGGCCACGAAGACCACGGAAGAGTTGGTCGCGCACATGCGCAAGGACACCACGTTCACCACCATCAGCGCCGATGTCATCGATCCCCGCACGGGGCGGCCGACACCGGCGACCATTGCCTTCACCCTTTCCTACCAGGGGACGAACGCGGCAACGGTGCAACAGGTCGCCACTATTCTTGCCTCACTTTACCTGGAGGAAAATCTCAAGGTGCGCGAACAGCAGACCAGCGGCACCTCCCTGTTCCTGAATAACGAAATGCAACAGGTGAAAAAACTCCTGGAAGATCTGGACGGCAGAATAGCCGCTTTCAAACAGAACAACATCAACACCCTCCCTGAACTTGTCCAGCTCAACTACCAGGAACAGGACCGTGCCGACCGGAGCATTGATCAACTTACGGTGCAGCTCCGCACGCTGCTGGAGCGGGAAGGGTATCTGCAGGCCCAGCTGGCAGGTATTCCCACGGACCGGGAGAGCCAGGAAAAGGCGCGCCTTGTCGAACTGCGCGTTCAGTTGGGGAATCTGCTCAGCCGGGTTTCCGAGTCCTATCCGGATGTGAAGAAGATCAGGCTTGAAATCGCTGGACTGGAGAAACGGATCCAAGCCGGCGATGAAGGCGCCGCCACGAAACCGGATAACCCCGCGTATGTGAGTCTGTCGGCGCAACTCGCCAGTACGCGCAGTGAAATTACTTCGGTACGCAGCCAGCTTGCCGCCCTGGACGGCAAGCTGGCTGCGTACAGCGGCAGGATAGCCGCATCGCCGCGGGTTGAAGAAGGGTACAAGGCCCTGATCATTGAACGAACCGCCCTGCAGGTAAAGTATGACGACCTCTCCAGGAAACTCATGGAGGCAAAAGTCGCCCATGGTCTGGAGAAGGATCAGAAGGGCGAGAAATTTACCATCATCGACTCGGCGCGCCTGCCGGAGAAACCGTTCAGTCCCAATGTACCGGCAATTCTCCTCATTGGCATGATTCTGGGGCTGGGCAGCGGCATCGGTCTGGCTGCCCTGCGTGAATACGGCGATGATTCGGTGCGCAGTGTCGAATCTCTTGCCGGAATCACCGGGTTTCCCGTTCTCGGCGCCATTCCCTTTATGGCTTCTGAAGAGGAGTGCCGGCGGAAAACCGGTGGAAAGCTGCGCGTGGTCGTTGGCGTCCTGGCGGCGATCGGGATTGCCGTTGTCGTGTTCCATGTATTCATCATGGATCTGGATATCTTCTGGGCAAAACTGTTGCGGCGGCTTGCCCGCTGACCAAGGAGTACTGATCATGGCATCCCCTGACATCACCGATCGCCAGTCGCCGGTTGGCAACGATTCACCTGACGGTGCTTCTCCGGGTAGTGTGCCGAGCAGTACCGGAGCATTCCCCACGGGTGGCGCGCCGGAAGGAGATGAACCACGGCGGGCGCAGCCGGCCGGTAGGGGGAAGCGCGCCGGCATTCTGGACAGGTTTGTGCGTCGGGGACGGGAAGACCGTGCCGCCGTCAGCGGCGGCGCAGGCTGCGTTCCCCCTGACGACGCACTTGAAAAGCCGGGGAAAGGGTGGGTGTCGCCTGCCTACACGGTGTCACGGTCGGTTACCCTCGACCCGGCAGTCCTGGCGACCAATCGCTGTATTCTCCAGCGCCGGACCGATTCCCTGGAAGTGGATGCCTATCGGGTGCTGCGGACGAAAATTCTCCAGCGGTGCAAGGAAAAGGGCGGCAATACCCTGATGATTACCAGTGCCGTTTCCGGTGAAGGGAAGACGCTCAACGCCATCAATCTTGCCGTCACCCTGGCCCAGGAATTCCTGCAAACGGTCTTGCTGGTTGATTGCGATCTGCGTCGTCAGTCAATCCATCGCTATCTCGGTTACCGGAGTGACCGGGGGATCATTGATCACCTGCTCAACGATGTTCCGGTAGCCGAACTGGTGACCTGGCCCGGTATCGAGAAATTGACGATCATTTCCGGGGGGCGATCCGTTTCCGGCGGCAGTGAACTGCTGGGTTCACAGCGCATGCAGGAACTTGTCGCCGCCATGAAGGCACGGTACCCGGAGCGCTACATTATCTTCGACGTGCCGCCGCTGCTGGCTGGGGCCGATGCCCTTGCCTTCGTCCCCTGCGTCGACCATGTGGTGGTGGTTGCCCGTGAAGGAATCACCTCGGCCAGAACGATCACGCGGGCTCTGAAGCTGGTGCCGCCGGACAAGGTGCTCGGCATGGTGTTGAACGGCCAGCGGGTTCCTTCCCATCTCGTCCACTACCCCCTGCGACCGGACCGGGTCCGCTGATGGGGTGTGCTGTCAGGTCCCATGCCCGTATATACCTGTAAGCTCGGCACATCCGACGGCAGAATTCTGACCCAGGATCATGCAGCGTCCTCACCGGTGCAGGCGCAAGCGGATCTGGAATCCCAGGGTTTTTTCGTCTTCGCCGTGCGACGGAAAACAGGCCGGTTGCTGCGCGCCATGGCGGGGGGGCGATCGACGGCAGGAATCAGGACACTGCTTCACTTCAACCAGGAACTGCTGGTGCTGATCAAGGCCGGTATGCCCATGCTGCAGGTGCTGGATGCCTGCATCGAACGCTATGATGCCGGTCCCCTGGCAGAGGCGCTGCGTCAGGTACGTGAAGACGTGAAAAGCGGGGATGCGCTTTCGACGGCCATGGAACGCCATGGCCAGGTGTTTCCCAACCTGTACCTGGCTTCAATCCGGGCCGGGGAGCGCACGGGTGACCTGCCCGTTACCCTGCAGCGGTATATGGTGTACCTGCGAAAAGTTGAAGCAATCCGCAAAAAGATTGTTTCGGCCCTGTTCTATCCCTGCATCCTGATTGCCGCTTCGCTGCTGGCAACGGCATTGCTCCTCTTCTATGTCATTCCGGTTGTCAGTCAGGTTTTTACCGATTCCGGCGCCCAACTGCCGCTGCTCACCCGTCTGTTGATTGCCGCCGCCGACACGCTGCGTGACAATGTGCTGCTGCTGACGCTCCTGGGAGGCATGGGCCTGACCGGCTTTCGCCTCTGGATAGCCAGTCCGTCGGGGCGGTTGCTCTTTGACCGGTGTACGATCAGCATTCCCTACTTTGGCCAGATACTGCGGGAATACTCACTTGCCGGCTTTTCCAGAACCCTGGCGAGCCTTCTGGGCAGCGGCATGCCGATCATGGTGGCTCTGCGGATGGCCTCCGGCACCATCAACAATGTTTTCATGGAGCAACGGCTTCACGGAGTACTCGCTGCGGTAGAGGAGGGGGGGCGGCTGGTTGACGCGTTCCGACGCAGCGGCATCGTGCCGCCGCTGGTGTTGCGCATGCTGGGCATCGGCGAAACGACCGGCGCCCTTGAGGAAATGTTGAACGCCATTGCCGATCATCTTGAGGAATCCCTCGATGAACGGCTGCACGTCATTACGGCAGCCATTGAGCCGGCAATCATGATCGGCATGGGTCTGGTGGTCGGCCTGATCATCATCGCCATGTACCTGCCGATTTTCCAGATTGCTGGCACGGTCGGCTGAACGCGGGCCAGAACTGCCTGGGGGGATTGCAATGTTCGCTCGTAAAGCTCCCGGAATCGGGATTGACTCTGAGGGAATCAGCGTTGTGCGGCTTACAGGTTCCCCAGCGTCCCCCCGCCTTGGAGAAATTGTCCGGGAAACCATCCCGCCGGGAATGCTGCAGGTAGTTCTGCATCGGGAAAATATCCTGGACCCCGAACAGTTCGGCGCGCTCCTGCAGGGCATGCGTCAGCGGCTTTCCCTGCGTGGCGGCCCGGCGCGGCTCAGCGTGCCCAATGGTACCGGCCGGGTCATGCTGCTGGATGTGGAAGAACGAATCGGCAGCCACGAAGAAGGCTGTGCCATCCTCCGCTGGAAACTGAAAAAGCGTCTGCCCTTTGACTGCAACGACATTCATCTGGATTACCAGCCGGTTTCGCGCACGCCGGAAGGCGGGGCGGTCATGCTTGTTGCGGTGACCGTGCGCCGGGTGATCGACCAGTTCGAGGCCGTTTGCGACCGGGCCGGTTTCCCCCTGGCAGCGGTGGAGCTGAACGCCCTCAGCGTTGCCAACCTGTTTTCCGCACAGATTCGCGGACAGGGTGATTGCTGGTTTCTGGCCGTCGACAGCCGCAGCGTGTCGGTAATGGTGTTTTCCGGTGGCTGTCTGCGATTCATCAGAATCAGGGAACTCAACGGCCTTGCGGACAATGACCTGCCGTTGACACGGGAGCTTGCCGCCTCACGCAGTGCCGCACGAACGCTGCACGGTGAGGCCGTTCCGGACAAGGTGCTCGGTATCGTCGCACCAGACCGGCTCAGTGTGGTGCGGCGTGTGGTCCATGACACCTTCGGCTGTGAACCGCTGCTGCTGCAGGCCGAATCGACAGGTATCGACATGAACGCCGCGCCCCTGTCGCCGGCGGGTTGTTTTGCCAGTCTGGCTGCCTTCGGCTCCGCCCTGGGAGGGCTGTGATGCTGTTCCGTATCAATCTGGCCACAAGGACCGGTCTCAACCGTCGCCTGGTATCACTGGTCTGCGGGGCCTCCTGCGTCCTGCTCATGGCCACAATGGTCGGGCAGATGCTGCTCTGCGGGGTATCTGCGGGAACAGTGCGGCAACTGGACGATGAGATCGTCTCACGGCGCGGTTCCGCCCTGCCGGGCGGACCACCGGTGACGGCCGAAGATAGGGCGCTCCTGAAGGATTCGGCGGCTTTTTACAACGATATCCTGGCACGCCGGGCGTTTTCCTGGTCGGACATGGTGCAGCGTCTGGAACGGACCATTCCCCGGGGCATCGCCGTAACGAACCTGGAGCCGGACCTGAAAGCCGGGACCATCAAGCTGGAGGCGTATGCCCTGCATTTCGCCGACATTCAGTCATGCATGGAGCAGATTGAAGCCAGTGACGACTTCGACCGGGTCACCCTGGAGTCCCACATGGAAAAAACATTGTGGGAAGAGGCCCGCGGCATTGCCTTTTCCCTCTCCATTCGCCTGGTGCGGTCATGAAGAAGATTCTCCGGGAGATCTGTCGGGGCCGGCGCACCATGGTGCTGCTCCTGGCGCTGTTGCTGGTGCTTAACCTGCTGGTTGCGGCAGGACATGCTTTCTGGCTGCGGCCTTCCCTGGTCCGGAAGCAGGACGAACTGGCTTCGCTGGATGCCGCGCGGAGCACGGACCGCCAGGGTGAAAGCAGCGCCTGGTTTCAGCAGGGTACCCGCGATGTGTCCCGTGTCAGGGCGCTGCTGCCTTCCCGTCGCCAATTTCCCCAGGTGATCGGCCGGTTGCTGGCCCATGGTGCTGCAACGCGGATTGCACTGGGTCCGGTCACCTACAAATCGCGTTCGCTTCCCGGTCGGCAGCTGCAGGCCTGCGATCTGGCCCTTGCCGCGAAAGGATCCTATGCTGCGGCCAAGAATTTTCTCCATGGTCTTCAGACAAGCCGGGACTTCCTGGTGATAGACGGCATGCGCCTGTCCAACGATGAACCCTATGGGGAGCAGGTGACAGTGAATCTGCGTCTGACCGTCTACCTGAGAGATGAGCCATGAGTAAACGGAAAACGATGGGCGCCCTTTGCCTGCTGCTCGTTGCCGCCCTTGGGTATGCCTGGCATGCCTATCCTCGGGCGCGGACGGTTGCTGCACTCACCTATGCGCCGGGCGCCAGGCATGTGGCTGCGGCACACCGCGCGGATCGTTTCCGGCCGCACGTGGTATCCGCCAGCCCCGTGCGCGTTGATCTCCTCGATCGGGAACCGGAGGTCGCTCCCCGTGGTGAACGCAATATCTTCCAGCCGCTTTTTGTCAGCAGAGAAACGGCTCTGGCGCGGGAAGCGGCCCTGGCCGCAGCTCGTGGGCGCCAGGCCCGCACCGCGGCTGTTCCACCCCTACCTCCGGAACCTACGCCGCTGCAGCGGGAAATCGCCGGCTTGCGCGTGCAGGGTTACCTTAGCGGAGATGGCAGCAGGCGGGTGTTCCTCGCCAGGGGTGGCGAGGTTTTCATCGTCCGGCAGGGTGACGTATTTGCCGGAAAGTTCGTCGTTACGGCACTTTCCGACCAGATGGTCGTCATTACGGTTCGTGGCGGCGGTGAACAGATCATGATTCCGCTGCGGGAAGACGGCGAACGCCGGCCGGCCGGATCCAGGGTTGCCGGCGGGTTTGCAGATTGAACAGTTTCCATCCGGAAACGGATTAAGGAGTAGCTACCATGCGTTTTCCCCTCTGGGTTATAGTCGCAGGTTTTTTGTGTATCCTTGCCAGTGGCTGCGGGGCAAGCCGGGCCTATACGACCGGTGCAGATCTGGAACGACAGGGCAAACACGAGGAAGCCTTCATGCGGTATGCGGAGGCCTTCCGGCTTGAGCCGGAGAACAGCGGGTACCGGCTCCGCTTTCTCGCCGCTCGGGCACAGGCGGCGGAAGAGCGGGCCCGCAACGGCCACACGGCCCTGGAGCGCGGTGACTATGCCGGGGCCTACGATCAGTTTCAGACCGCCTTCGGCCTTGACCCGGGCCAGGACCGGTACCGGCAGCTGGCCGAGGGTGCCGCCCGGCGCAGGGATGCCCGCCAGGCCTATCTGGCCGGCGGCGAGTTTGAGCAGACCAACAAACTCAAGGAAGCGGTCCGGGCCTACGAACGTGCTGTAGAATTGCAGCCGGAGCAGCAGGAGTACCTTGCCGCCCGGGACCGGGTGAAAGGCCTGCTGCGCAGCAAGCCCGACGGCAGGGAGTTGCAGGTCAGATCAGTAAAACCGTTCAAGTTTACCCTGCGTAACGCCCGGATTGTCGATGCCTTTCGGATTCTCACCCAGCTCACCGGCATCAACTTCCTGCTTGATGAGGGAATCAAGGAGCAGACCATTTCCCTGAGCCTGGAGCAGACCACGTTTTCCCAGGTGCTTGATCTTCTTGCCACCATGCACAAATTGGGCAGCACGGTCATCAATGAAAGCACCGTGCTCGTCTATCCGCGCACGCCCGACAAGCTCAAACAGTATCAGGAACTGCACATCCGCACCTTTACCCTCAATTACCTGGATGCGAAACAGGCGGTGAATCTTGTCCGTACCATGGTGCCCGCCCGGAAGATCCATGTGAACGAGGCGGCTAACTCTCTGGTGGTGCGGGACACCGATGAACTGCTCGATGTCATCGAAAAGCTCCTTGATGCCAATGACGTTGCCGCACCGGAAGTGCTGCTCGACGTGGAAGTGGTTGAGCTTACCGATTCCAATACGAAAAATGTCGGTCTGGTGCTCAGCCGCTACGGTGTGGATCTGGGGGTGTTCAATCCGGCGGGGACGTCTCTTCTTGCCGATACGCTCAGATCAGGCAGCTCTTCGACGACGGCCACTATCGACAGTCTGATCCAGACATTTTCCGCCAAAGGGTACGGCGGCTTCGTAACCGTACCGAGCGCAACCTACAATTTCAGCAAGACCCTGGCCAAGGGCGAAGTGCTCCCCATCATCTTCTTCGCCCTCTGCTTCGGCA
>CAYSWG010000047.1:0-13226 GCA_964434465.1 uncultured Geobacteraceae bacterium | reverse complement strand
GATATCCCCCACAACCCCCAGCGAGCCCGGGAACTCCTGGCCGAAGCCGGCTGGCAGCGTCGCCCCGCTACACCGTTCCTGGAAAAGGACGGTCGACCGTTGCGATTCACCATCCTCACCAACCAGGGCAATGCGGAGCGGCTCAAGACGGCCCAGATCATCCAGCAGCGCCTGAAAACCATCGGCGTCGATGTGAAAATCCGCGTCCTGGAGTGGGCTTCGTTCCTGAACCAGTTCATCGATACGGGCAACTTCGAAGCGGTCCTGCTCGGCTGGACAGTTCCCCCCGATCCGGATATTTATGACATATGGCACTCCAGCAAGACCGGCCCGAAGGAACTGAACTTCATCGGTTTCAAGAACCCCCGGGTGGACCAGCTCCTGGTACAGGCGCGCACGACCTTTGACCAAGACGAACGACAGCACTGCTATCACCTGATCCAGGATATTCTTGCCGAGGAGCAGCCCTACACCTTTCTCTACGTGCCCGATGCCCTGCCGGTGGTCCACAGCCGCTTCCGGGGCATCGAACCGGCGCCGGCCGGCATCAGCCACAATTTCATCCGCTGGTACGTGCCCAGGGCAGAGCAGGTCCATCAATGAGAGTACAAAGCACAGGGTTTGACCCGGCAACTGGAGGGGAAACACGTGGTTTGCCCCCGCACGGTCCTGCACCGGAAACAGGTCTTTATCAGCCATGATCGCCTATTTGACCAAACGACTGCTGATGCTCATTCCACTCCTGTTCGGCATCACCCTGATCACCTTCGCCGTCATCCATCTGGCGCCCGGTGAGCCGGTGGAGATGCAGACGGCCATGAATCCGAAGATGTCAGCGGAATCCCGGCAGCGCATGCGGGAGTTCTACGGTCTGGACAAACCGCTTCACGTGCAGTACATCAACTGGCTCGGCCGGCTGGTCCGCCTGGATTTCGGCAATTCCTTTTCCCCCGACAACCGGCCGGTATTGGATAAAATCAGCGAGCGGATTCCCGTCACCCTGTCCCTAAATCTCATAGCCCTGGCACTGCAGTTCGGTCTGGCGCTGCCCATCGGCATTCTGGCCGCGGTAAGACAGGATTCCCTGCTGGACCGGGGCATCACCCTGTTCGTCTTTCTCGGCTTTGCCATCCCCACCTTCTGGCTGGCGCTGCTCCTCATGCAGCTGTTCGGCGTGAAGCTTGGCTGGCTTCCCGTCTCCGGCCTGCACTCCCTGGGCAGCGAAACCCTGGGGCCCCTGGCCCGGTTCTGGGACCTGGTGCAACACCTGGTGCTGCCCGTGGGTGTCGCCACCTTCGGCAGCCTGGCCGGCCTGTCCCGTTACATGCGCTCCACCATGCTGGAAGTGATCCGCCAGGACTATATCACCACGGCCCGGGCCAAGGGCCTTTCGGAACGGGTCGTCATCTACAAGCACGCCCTGCGCAACGCCCTGCTGCCGGTCATCACCCTGCTGGGCTTCTCCCTGCCCGGCCTGATCGGCGGCAGCGTCATCTTCGAAACCATTTACGCCATCCCCGGCATGGGACAGCTCTTCTACCAGGGTGTCATGGCCCGGGACTACCCGCTGGTCATGGGCATCCTGGTCATCGGCGCCCTCCTGACCCTGCTGGGCAACCTGCTGGCGGACATCTGCTACTCCCTGGCCGATCCGCGCATCCGCCACGGCAGGACCTGAGGTGGAAACCATGGCATTCCGGACCTCTTTCTTTGCTACCGTATTCTGGCCGCGTTTCCGCAGCAACCGGATTGCCCTGATCGGCGGCCTGGTTGTCGTTCTGCTCTTTCTCGTTTCATTTCTGGCACCGTTTCTGACCCCCTACCAGCCCGACACCATTGATGCCTACCGGGTACTGACACCACCGTCAATGTCCCACTGGATGGGGACCGATGAGTTGGGCCGCGACGTCCTGACGCGGGTGCTCTACGGCGCCCGCATTTCCCTCAAGGTTGGCTTTGTCGCCGTGGGCATCGCCATGCTCATCGGTACCGCAGTCGGCCTGATTGCCGGCTTTTATGGCCGATGGATCGACAGCGTCCTCATGCGTTTCGTGGACATCATGCTCTGCTTCCCCACCTTTTTCCTGATTCTGGCGGTGATCGCCCTGCTGGAGCCGTCCATTGGCTACATAATGCTGGTTATCGGCATCACCGGCTGGATGGGTGTCGCCCGCCTGGTGCGGGCCGAGGTGCTGTCCATCAAGGAACGGGACTACATCATGGCGGCCCGGGCCATGGGCGCCTCGGACCTGCGCATCATCTGCCGCCACATTCTGCCCAACGCCGCCGCGCCGATCCTGGTCACCGCCGCCCTGGGCGTAGCCGGGGCCATTCTCACCGAATCGGCCCTGTCGTTCCTGGGCATCGGCGTGCTGCCCCCCACACCCAGCTGGGGCAATATCCTTACCTCAGGCAAGGATTATATTGAATTTGCCTGGTGGCTCTCCCTGTTCCCAGGGTTGGCCATCCTCGTCACCGTACTGGCCTACAACCTGCTCGGCGAGGGAATTCGCGATGCCCTCGACCCGCGCCTCCACCGCCGGTGATAACACCACGGCAACGGGAGTGTCCATGATCCTGAACAAGACCGATTTCACCATAACCACCGATGACGATGAGTTGCGGGTCGACGACCTCTGCCGCCGCCTTTTGCGGACTTTTCACCAACACCTGCTCCAGAGCGGCACCCCCCCCGCACAAGCCGGCCGGTTGGCCCACAGTGCCGATTACTATCTGCGTGATTTCCTCGTCTCTGCCCAGCGCGCAGACCTGTTCGCTGAAACGCCGGGAATCGTCAGACGGTTCGCCGCCACCTGGTATATCATCACCACCCTGGAGCCGGCCATGGGAGAACTGGGCGATCACCTGCAGGGGGTACTGGCCTTGTATGGATACCTGCAGGAACAGGGTCTGCTCTCACCCGATTATCTGCACCGCATCGGGGAGGAATGTGCTGAAACCGCCTGGTACGAAGAACGCATCAGCTCTTTCTGGGCCATCACCGGTGACGGCTACCGGGACTGGCTGGCCCGCTGCCCTCTCACCTGACACTATCCCACTCTAAAAGAAAGGAGAACACCATGAAACACTTGGTAGTACTGCTGCTCGTCCTGGCCGGTCTGGCCAGCGCATGCACGGTCAGTCGCGACAACATCCAGGGGTTCAACCTCATATCCGTCGAGGAAGAAACGCGGCTGGGAGCATCCTTCGCCACGGAGGTTGAGAAACAGCGCATCATCATCACCGATCCTGCCGTGCAAGGATATATAACCCGGCTGGGCAACCGCCTGCTCACCGGCGTCCGCTCCCGGGATTTCGACTACACCTTCAAGGTGGTCAAGGACAACAGTGTCAATGCCTTTGCCGTGCCCGGTGGCCGCATCTATGTCCATTCGGGCCTGATCAAGGCAGCGGCCAGCGAAACGGAGCTTGCAGCAGTCATTGCCCATGAAATAAGTCATGGGGTTGCCCGCCACGGCACCCAGCAACTGACCCAGCAGTATGGCTACAGCCTGGTCATGCAAATGCTGCTGGGCAAGAATCCCCGGATGATCACCCAACTGGCCTCCAACCTGTTCGGTCAGGGTGCCTTCATGGCCTACAGTCGCGCCATGGAGAACCAGGCGGACTATCTTGGGGTTGAGACCATGTACCGGGCCGGTTATGATCCCCGGGGCATGGTAAGCTTCCTGAAGAAGCTGGACACCATGCATCAGCGCAGCCCGGACCGGGTTGCCCAGTTTTTCTCCACACACCCCATGACAGCCGAGCGGATCGGCAACGTCCAGAAATCCGTAGCCGCCCTGCCCTCCAGGACGTTTCAGGAAAACACCGCCGAATTCAAACAGATCCAGGGGAAACTCTGATCCGGGAACGGAACTACCATGACAGACCACACCGACAACTCCTGGCAAGCACTCATTGCCCGCATCGATACCCTTCTGGACCGGGTCGAGCGCCTGCTGCCGTACACGGGGACGGACAGCGTAGCTGACAGGGAAATTTTCGATCGCTACTGGGCCTTCCGCTGGATCCGGCAGGCAGGATCAGGCTGTCTGGACCCCATCACCCACCCGCACCTTTTCAATCTGGCTGACCTGGTGGGTGTGGACCACGCCAGGGAAGAGATCGTCCGCAACACGGCCCAGTTCGTTGCCGGCCACCCTGCCAACAACGTCCTCCTCTGGGGCGAGCGGGGTACGGGCAAGTCCTCCTGCATCAAAGGGCTGATCACACGGTTCGCCCCGCAGGGGCTGCGCCTGGTGGAGGTGCACAAGGGAGACCTGCTGCACATTACCCACATCCTCCACCTGGTCCGTGACCTGCCCTGGCGCTTTATTCTCTTCTGTGACGACTTCTCCTTCGAAGAGGGTGAAGCTTCCTACCGGGATCTGAAGGCCATCCTGGAAGGCGGCATCGAAGCCCGTCCGGAAAATGTCCTGCTCTACGCCACCTCCAATCGCCGTCACCTCATGCCCGAACCCATGACCGACAACCTGGGCCGGGAAATCCATCCGGAAGAAGCAATTTCGGAAAAACTGTCCCTCTCCGACCGCTTTGGGCTGACCCTGAGCTTCTATCCCTTTTCCCAAGACACCTATCTGGCCATCGTCGAGCACTATGCCGACCAGCTGCAACTGCCCATTGACCGGAACCGTCTGCGGGGCGAAGCGCTGCGCTGGGCACTGTTCCGCGGTCAACGCTCGGGCCGCTCCGCCCGGCAGTTCATCGACGACCTGGCCGGACGGTTGGCCATGGAAGCGACGCCGTAGCCAACGGGCGGACTGAATCCCCCCACGAGAAAAGCCCCTGGGGAGACGATATCCACAGGGGCTTTCTGCAAGCACGTTTTAGCGGCTGCTTGCCATGATGCTTTCTGGTTCCCGCTACCTGCTGCATTGGCATTGAACAGGGATTGATCAACGCCGACCTGCCCCGTGTGATCCCACCAGGCCTGTCTTCCAACGGTCATGCCCGGATCATCACCAGCAGCATCTTGAACGGTTTGAGCGCTTTCAGGGAATGGGGCTGGTTCGCCGGCATGATGATAATCTCGCCGGCGCTGACCGTGTGCTGTTCACCGGAAATGGTGATTGCCGCCTCGCCATCAACGATCTGCACGAACGCATCGAAGGGCGCCGTGTGCTCGCTCAGGCCCTGCCCGGAGTCAAAGGAAAAAAGCGTTATGGTACCGATGCCCCGATCAAGCAACGTCTTGCTGACAACCGACCCGCCCTGATAGCTTACCAGTTCATTCAGGTCCAGTGCCCGCCCGATGAGTGCTGCTGGTTCTCCCATGATAGTTCTCCTTTCGCCCTGTGCTGTTGGAATATTCCGTACGTGCATCCTAACGCCCGGAGCGGAAGCGCCCAATGACCCAGGTCAAGAAAAGCGCATCGGCGGACGCGTTGTACAAACATGGTTCTTCGGCTAGTATGTAACCTTGACATTCAACGATCAGTGTAACGGGAACGGTGATGAACGCAAACAGCACGGTAATGCTCGGCATCGATATTGGCGGAACCACCACCTCCTTCGGGCTGGTTCGGCAGGACGGCTCGTGTACGGCACAGACGACCATGGCCACACAGGGAGCGGACCCGGCAGAACGGCTCGTGCAGCGGGTAGCCGACGAAGTCCGGCGGATGCTCCGCGTCCAGCCCCCCGGTTCTGCCCTGCTGGGCATCGGCATCGGCGCGCCCAATGCGAATTACTATACGGGAATGATTATCAACCCGCCCAATCTTGCCTGGGACTCCCCGGTCAACCTGAAGCTGCTGTTTCGCCAGCAGCTGGACCTTCCGACCGTAATAACCAACGATGCCAATGCCGCAGCACTGGGGGAACTGCTCTACGGCGCCGGTCGGGGCCTTCGCCATTTCATTGCCGTCACGCTCGGTACGGGACTGGGCAGCGGCATCATCGTCAACGGCGCCCTGCTTTACGGTGCCGACGGCTATGCCGGTGAACTGGGCCATACCGTCGTCGACCCGGCGGGTCGCCAGTGCGGCTGCGGCAAGCGGGGCTGCCTGGAAACGTATGTGTCCGCCCAGGGAATCTGCAGAACCGTCCATGCCCTCCTCGCAGAACGGGCAGATGAAAGCGTGCTGCGATCGGTCTCCTACCACCAGTTGACCTCCCAGGCAGTCTACGCAGCGGCCCAGGCCGGTGACCCCCTTGCCCGGGCAGCGTTCACCGTGACCGGACAGACACTCGGCGTCAAACTGGCCGACGCCGTAGCGATGACCAATCCCGAAGCATTCATAGTTTCCGGCGGTCTTGCCGCGGCAGGCGAACTGCTGCTGGATCCGGCCAGACAATCCATGGAGCGGAATCTTCTGAAATTGTTCCGTGGCCGGGTCAGGCTCCTGCAGTCACCGCTGCCAGACGGACTCAGTGGGATGCTTGGTGCCGCGGCCCTTGCCTGGAACGAACTTGGCGACCCGGGCCGGCTACCACGGCAGGCAACCCTGACGCAGCAGAAAATATGATGGACAATCCGACCGCACAGCCGGTATTTGCATAAGGATCCATAAAGGTGTATTATCTCGTTTCGTCGCGCGGCCGGATTCCCTCCGAGGGTACGGTTGCGGCAAGCACAGGAATTCATGGAGTTTCGCCATAATGAACAGTGAACAACGCAGAACGCTTATTGAAGAAAAGCTCCGCGCCGCCGGCATGACTGTCAACGCCTGGGCAAAGGAGCAGGACCTGGACCACCGCATTGTTGAGGACCTCATCCAGGGCAAGCTGCGCGGCACCCACGGCATTGCCCTGACCGCCAGGGCGAAGATGGAGGAGTTTTTCGGATCGGTTTTCGACTGACCGGCAGGTCCCCATTCCTGCCTGTCGATAAAGAAGGGTCTCATGCAATACTGTCGCACTCTGCTCTGGTGCACCGGCTTCCTCGTTCTGACTGCCTGTGCCGGCCACAAAGACGGCCGCAGACCACCACCGCAAACCGTCAGCTTCGTCGATCTCGCCCGTTATACCGGAACCTGGCATGAAATAGGTCGCTACCCGAACAGTTTTCAGCGACAGTGCGGATCGGCAACCGCTGTCTATGAACTTCGGGAAAACGGTACGATGGCCGTAATTAACCGTTGCGCGACGCAGGAGGGGGTCAAGGAAGTTCGCGGCGCCGCCAAGGTTGTCGACCGTCAGACCAATGCCCGCCTCAAAGTCAGCTTTTTCTGGCCCTTTTGCGGCGATTACTGGATACTTGCCCTGGGCAGCGCCTATGACTATGCGGTCGTCGGCACCCCCGACCGCCGCTACCTGTGGATTCTGAGCCGCACACCGACCATGGACCGGCACCTTTATGCAAAACTCCTTGAAACCAGCAGAGAGCTGGGATTCGATCCGGGCCGCATTGTCAAGACCGGCCAGTAGCACGCCGCCACAGCCCATGGAATACACGCCGCCCATTCCACCACGCACGGGACAGCACCAATGAAATCGCTTTTTTCCTGGTCTATCCGCACCCAGTTGTTCATCCTCGTTGTCCTGGCAAGCGTTCCTTCCCTGGCAATTATCCTCTATTCCGGATTTGAGAACGAGGCCCACTCCCGATACGATGCTGAACAGCTCATCATGCAGCAGGTGAACACCATGGCGGAAAACCACGTGCGCACCATGACCGCAACGCGCCAGTTGCTCATGACCCTCGCACAACTGCCGGTCGTCACCACCGGCTCTCCGGCAGAGCGCTCCACCCTGCTGCGCAATCTCCTTCACCAAAACCCCTTGTTTCTCAATATCCTCATCGCCGACACTTCGGGAACCGTCATTGCGTCTGCCGTTGCCCACCGTCCGGTTTCCGTAGCCGACCGGGATTATTTCCGCCAGGTGCTGGCAACCGCAAACGACGCCCTGGGCGGCTACACCATCAGTCGCACGACCGGCAAACCTGCCATTCATTACGCCTACCCCATGCTGGATGCCCATGGTTCGGTCCGGGCGGTCGCCATCGTCGCCCTGAATATCGATCACTACAGAAAAATCTTTATCACAGCAAACCTGCCCGCGGGTTCGGCACTGGCACTGACATCATCCAAGGGCACCCGTATCTATCGTTATCCCGACAGCCGGCACTACTACGGCGTTGCCGACCTGCCGGTCATGGTGCAGCGCATGGCCGGTCCCGCGGAAAGCGGAACGTTCGTTGCCGCCGGCATCGACGGCGTCACCCGCCTCTATGGATTCCGGCGCATCAATCTGCTGCACAGCGGAACGCCGCTATTTATACGCGTCGGCATCCCTGATGACCTGGTAACGGCCAAAGCACGGAGCAACCTGCTTCGCAACCTGCTGCTCATGGTCGGCGCCACCCTCCTGGCACTGCTTTTAGCCCGGTTTCTCGGTAACATGTTTTTCATCCACCGACTTTCCCGACTTGCAGACGCCGCCAGAAAGATCGCCAGCGGCGATCTGGAGTCGCAAACGGGCATCGCCGCCGGTGAAGGCGAAATCGGCCGGGTGGCCAGTGCCCTGGACGAAATGGCCGCGGAACTGCAAAACAGAAACCGGGAGCGATCAGCCGCTGAAGCTGCCCTCAAGGAGAGCGAGAACCGTCTCAACCTGGTACTGCAGGGAAGCAACGACGGTTTCTGGGACTGGGACATGACCACCGGAGAAGTACAACACAGTGACCGCTGGGCGGAAATGCTCGGATACCGCCCCGAGGAAATCTCCACCCTGGTGACCTCATGGAAAGAACGGGTCCATCCTGAGGATATGCCGGAAGTTGTCCAGGTTTTCAAAGACCATTTGGCTGGACGGAAATCCCAGTACCGTATTGAATATCGTATGCGCTGCAAAGATGGTTCATGGAAGTGGATCCTCGATCGGGGCAGGGTGGTTGCCTGGAATGAGCAAGGCGCTCCCCTGCGCATGGCAGGAACCGCCACGGATATCACGGAGCGAAAACATGCGGAAGAAGAGAACAAACTGCTGACGAGCCAGTTGCTCCAGGCCCAGAAGATGGAAGCGGTCGGCCAGCTTGCCGGAGGGATTGCCCATGATTTCAACAACATCCTGACGGCAATCGTCGGCTACGGAAACCTGCTCCTCACGAGAGTTTCTCCAGACCGCACCCTGGGCAGTTACACAGAGCAGATCCTGGCTGCCGCGGAACGTGGCGCCACACTCACCAAAAGCATGTTGGCTTTTGGCAGAAGACAATTGATGCACCCGGAACCGGTCAGGCTCCACGAAATTGTTTCCCGCGTAGAGAACCTCCTCGTGCGGCTCATCGGAGAAGATATCGAACTGCGCATGGAGCTCTCCCCGGACGACCCGATGATCATGGCTGATGGCGGACAGATCGAGCAGGTGCTCATGAACCTTGCCTCAAACGCCCGCGATGCCCTGCCGGGGGGTGGCGGCATTACCATCCGTACCAACCTGGTGTCCATAACCCGGGAAACCGTTGCCCAAACCGGGATCACCGAACCCGGCCGCTATGTGGTCCTCATCTTCAGCGATACGGGAACGGGTATGAACGCAGAGGTGCAGGAGAAGATTTTCGAACCATTCTTCACCACCAAGGAGGTGGGCAAGGGAAGCGGTCTTGGTCTGGCAATGGTCTATGGCATCATCCAGCAGCATAACGGTCATATTACCGTAACCAGTACACCCGGTGAAGGGACGGCCTTCAGCATCTTTCTCCCCGTCCATGACGGCAGCAGCGGTTCGCGCCCCGTCGACGAACCCCTGATAACCCAAAAAGGTTCGGAAACCATCCTCGTTGCCGAAGATGATGCCGTTATCCGGTCCCTTTCCCAGAGCCTTCTGGAGGCCAACGGTTACCGGGTAATTCTGGCAAAGGACGGTGAACATGCCCTTGAGCAGTATCTGACCCACCGGGAACAGATCAAACTCCTGATCCTCGATCTGATACTGCCCAAGCGCAACGGCAGGGATGTCTATTTTTGCATCAGGGAAAGGGATCCGGCAATCCGTGTCCTGTTCATCAGCGGATACACAGCCGACGTCCTGGAGCAGAAAGGGCTGCGGGAAGGCGGCCTGGACTTCCTCGCCAAGCCGGTTCGTCCGGCAACACTCCTGCGCCGGGTCAGGGAACTGCTCGATGGGGAGCACGGCTGAGGCGGCACACGGACTTTGCACGGACACTTTCAAGGGGTGGCTACTACATGGGACGAATTCTGCTCATACTTCTGGCAATTCTGTGCGGCACCATCGCCATGGCGGCCGAAACGGACAGTACCGCACAGGCGCTGCAACGGGGTGAGGCCCTGGTGCTGCTGGGCGAATACCCCCGAGCAGTCCGGGAATTTCGAAAGGTGACCCGGCAGGATCCGCTGCGGGCTGAAGCCTGGCTGGGGGAAGGGACAGCCCTGGTGCGCCAGGGCAATACGGCCGTGATGAGCGATCCGGAAGTGCTGGCGCAGGCCGTACGGGTGCTGTCAACGGCATTGCGCCTCAATCCGGAGCTCCACGAAGCACGCCTTGTGCTGGGGCAGGCCTATCTTGCCCTCCATGAACCGGATAAAGCCGCCCGGGAACTGGATGTACTCAACAGCCGCGACCCGCAGCGTGCGAAAGACCTGGCTACGGCCATCAGCGCCTACCGCAGACCGCCGGCCTATCTCGAGATCGGCGGATCACCCCGGGGAGAGGGCCGAACCACCCCTGTGGCCATTGTCGGCAACATGGCGCTGGTGCCGGTAACCCTCACCCACGGGCAACAGCGCATCCAGGTGCAGTTGGCCCTGGACACCGGCGCCTCCATAACAGTGGTCTCCTCGACCGTCGCCGATCAACTCGGCATCGCTCTTGCCGGAGCACCGACCGGGAAGATCCAGGTAGTGGGAGGGTCACTGGTTACGGCACGGGCGGTCCGCCTGGACAGCCTGCTGGTCGGCCCCCATACACACCCCCGGATGACCGTGGCAGTTATCGATCATCGAGGAGCGGCGGTTCCCTTCGACGGACTGCTCGGCATGGACTTCCTGAAGCACCACCGGTACCACCTGGATTACAAGGGAAAAGTCATCCGCTGGGACCGCTAGGCCGTGCGGATCCCGGCTCGTCCCGGTCCAACGGGCTGAACCGTGGCAGTGACCGGCCATCCACCTGCACGGATTCCAGGAACATGGTCAGCGGGCGGACCCAGAGGGAACAGTCTCCGTACAGACAACGATAGACAACGAGTTCTTCCCCGGTTTCACTATGGCGGGCCACCCCGAATACCTCGTAGATATTTCCCTTGTAGTGCCGGTATCTCCCCGGCACAATGGCAACCGCCTGACCGGTCATTGCTTTCCTCCTGTCATTATTTTGGTTCCCCGCTATTTTTTTGCCCGCAGATACTGCTCCGGCCAGGGCATGTCAACACCCAGGGCCCGAGCGGCATTGAGCGGCCAGTAGGGATCGCGCAGCATCTGTCTGGCCAGAGAGACCGCGTCGGCCTGCCCCGTGGCGACAATCTGCTCGGCCTGGGCCGGGTCGGTAATCAGACCGACAGCGCCGGTGGCAATGGCCACCGCAGAGCGAATGGCTGCGGCAAAAGGCACCTGAAACCCCGGTCCGGCGGGAATGAGCTCATCGGGAACCACATAACCTGATGAACAGTCAATCAAATCGACCCCCAGGGTTTTCAGGCGCCGGGCAAGCAGCACGGACTGGCCGAGATCCCAGCCATCGGCGACCCAGTCCGTAACGGACAGCCGGACAAACAAGGGAAGTGCCGACGGCCACTCGGCCCGAACCGCCCGAACGACACGCAGGGGAAAACGAATCCGGTTTTCGAAGCTGCCGCCGTAGTCATCGGTTCTCCGGTTCGCCTGGGGTGACAGGAACTCATGGAGCAGATAGCCATGGGCCAGGTGCAGTTCCAGAACCTGGAAACCTGCCGCGCTGGCCCTCCGGGCAGCAGTTCGGAAACCATCTTCGATACGATCCAGGTCAGCATGACTGACCGCCAGCGGTACCGGGTGACCACCGGCAAAGGGGAGTGCACTGGGTGCTTCAGGTTGCCAACCCTGCTCTCCCGGTCCAAGGGGCATCCCGCCCCGCCACGGGCTGTCCGTCGATGCCTTGCGTCCCGCATGGGCAAGCTGAATGCCAGCAACGGCGCCCTGCTCCTGGAGAAAGCGGACAATTGGCCGAAAAGCTTCCGTATGCTTGTCGGACCACATGCCGCAGTCGAAGGGGCTGATTCTCCCTTGGGGAGAAACCGCCGTTGCCTCCACCATGACCAGACCGGCGCCACCAACGGCACGACTGCCAAGGTGGACCATATGCCAGTTGCCCGGCAATCCGTCACAGCACGAATACTGACACATTGGCGCAACGAAGATACGGTTGCGAAAGGTCACCGAACCAATGGTCAGTGGTGAAAACAGCACACTCATCACGCCTCCCGAGTTACTTACGGTTCATTTTTCCCAATCGATGTGATAGGGTGCGCCTCGGATGCCACGACCACATTACAGCGAGGAGTCTCCCGGAATGGCGGAAAAGAGGACCCGGAAGAGAGTTCGCCGGAGGCTGACACTGCGCTTCGGCAGCGAAGCACCCGTTCGCACGGCCTTTACCGAAGACGTGACCGAACACGGCCTGTTCATCAAGACCACCAATCTCTACGCGCCGGGAACAAGGATCGTCATTGAGCTGGCTCTGCCCGACGAACTGCGGGTGACCGTCATCGGCATGGTCAGGTGGTCGAAGAAGGTCCCGCCCACCATGATTCACCTGGCGAACAAGGCCGGTCTGGGGATCAGGTTTCTGGAGTTCGTGTCCGGTGAGGAGCAGTTCCGGCAGTTTCTGGCCGGAGCATTGGTACCGGAGAAGCAAAAGCCCTAGCTCTCGGGATTCTCGGCCAGCCCGCTCAAGGCATCGCCAACTTCACGGGCGGCTATGGCAAAAAAACGGTCGAGGAGTCTCCCGGTAAGGGCAGGAGGACTGAGTGGCATGCCAAATCGATAGATGAGATCGAGAAGGCCGTCTTGCCTGTTTTCCTCGATGAACAGGGCGCCATATTGGAAAACGGAATAGAGCAAGGCTTCTTCCATCACCGATTCGTCGTCGTTGTAAAACGGCAGGATTACTTCCAGAGAGAGGCAAAGGCCGCTCCCCGCTGTGTCCTCCGAGACAAACACCAGCACCTCGTCCCGGGGGTCCATACCAAAATCAGCTCCATTCGGGCAGAAGACAACCGCAGGGATAACCAGAGGTTTGCCGTGATGGGGGTCAAGCCCGTA
>CAYSWG010000046.1:0-13254 GCA_964434465.1 uncultured Geobacteraceae bacterium | reverse complement strand
GTGAAGAAACCGGTCTCATCCGTTCCATGGAAGGTAGCCGCGGTGAGCCCTACACCAAGCCCCCCTTCCCGGCCAACGCCGGCTACTGGGGCAAGCCGACCATCGTCAATAACGTGGAAACCTTTGCCAACATTCCGGCCATCATGGTCAAGGGTGCTGACTGGTTCGCCTCCATCGGTACCGAAAAGTCCAAGGGAACCAAGGTGTTCGCCCTTGCCGGCAAGATCACCAACGTCGGTCTCATCGAAGTTCCCATGGGCATCACCCTGAAGGAAGTTATCTTTGAAGTAGGTGGCGGCTGTCCCGACGGCAAGGAATTCAAGGCCGTGCAGACCGGTGGTCCTTCCGGCGGCGCACTGACCTACAAAGACGCCGACGTGCAGATCGACTATGACAACCTCCTTGCGAAAAACTCCATGATGGGCTCCGGCGGTATGATCGTCATGGACGAAGATACCTGCATGGTTGACATCGCCAAGTTCTTCCTCGACTTCACCATGGATGAGACCTGCGGTAAATGTACACCCTGTCGTATCGGTTCCAAGCGCCTTTATGAGACCCTCGACAAGATCACCAGCGGCCTCGGCACTGAAGCGGATTTTGAAAAAATGAAGAGCCTGGCCGTGAACATCAAGGATACGGCGCTGTGCGGCCTCGGACAGACCATGCCCAACCCGGTTCTGTCCACCATGAATACCTTTGCCGACGAGTATCTCGCCCACGTCCGCGACAAGAAGTGCCCTGCTGGCGTCTGCAAGAATCTGCTTGAAATCGTCATTCTTGCCGACAAGTGCATCGGCTGTACTCTCTGTGCCCGCGTATGTCCGGTCAACTGTATTTCCGGCAAGGTCAAGGAAGTTCACGTCATTGACCAGGCTGCCTGTATCAAGTGCAACGCCTGTATCGAAAAGTGCAAGTTCGACGCAATCGTCAAACAATAGCGAAAGGAGTCCATCTACATGTCTATGTTGAAGATAACCATTGATGGTAAACTAACGGAAGTTCCGGCCGGCAGCATGATCCTTGATGCGGCCAAGAAGCTGAACATTGATGTCCCAACCCTCTGTTTTCTCAATCTCGAGGAACTGGCAGTGAACAATATGGCTGCCTCCTGCCGCATATGCGTGGTCGAGGTTGAAGGCCGCAAAAACCTGGCCCCGGCATGTGCCACGCCCATTACCGACGGCATGGTGGTCAAGACCCATACCATGCGCGTGCTGAATGCTCGCAAGACTGTTCTCGAGCTCTTGCTTTCCGACCATCCGAAGGACTGCCTCACCTGCCAGAAGTCCGGTGAGTGCGATCTTCAGGATGTTGCCGAGAAATTCGGCGTCCGCGAAGTACGCTACGAAGGTGTCATGTCCACCTATCGGAAGGACATTTCACCGTCGCTTATCCGCGACATGGATAAGTGCATCATGTGTCGTCGTTGCGAAACCATGTGCAACGAAGTACAGACCTGCGGCGTTCTTTCCGGGGTGAACCGGGGCTTTAATGCTGTTGTTGCTCCCGCCTTCGAGATGAATCTCGAAGATTCCGTCTGTACGTTCTGTGGTCAGTGTACGGCAGTTTGCCCGGTTGGTGCGCTTGTTGAGCGTGACCACACCTGGGAAGTCGTTGACGCAATCGCTGATCCGGACAAGGTGACGGTTGTACAGACCGCACCGGCAGTTCGTGCTGCTCTCGGTGAAGACCTCGGTATCGAGCCGGGTGTTTCCGTAACGGGCAAAATGGCTGCTGCTCTGCGCAGACTTGGTTTTGACCATGTGTTCGATACCGACTTTGCCGCAGACCTGACCATCATGGAAGAAGGTTCAGAGTTCCTTGATCGTCTCACCCGCTACCTTGACGGCGACAAGACTGTCGTTCTGCCGATTCTTACTTCCTGCTGCCCGGCATGGGTGAAGTTCTTCGAACATCAGTTCCCTGATCTTCTCGATGTTCCTTCTTCAGCCAAATCCCCGCAGCAGATGTTCGGCTCCATTGCGAAATCCTACTATGCCGAAATTCTCGGGATTCCCCGCGAGAAGATGGTGGTTGTCTCCGTTATGCCCTGTCTGGCAAAGAAATACGAGTGTGCCCGTCCCGAGTTTGCCGTTGACGGTAATCCGGACGTTGATTACTCCATCACTACCCGTGAACTTGCCCGTCTGATCAAGCGGATGAACATCGACTTTGCGTCACTTCCCGAAGAAGATTTTGATGCTCCGCTCGGTGAGTCCACAGGCGCCGCTCCGATTTTTGGCGCTACCGGTGGTGTTATCGAAGCAGCTCTCCGTACTGCCTATGAACTGGCCACTGGCCAGACGCTTGACAAGGTCGATTTCGAAGCGGTACGTGGCATGGAGGGGATCCGTTCTGCGAAGATTCAGGTCGGACCGCACACCCTGAATATCGGTATTGCCCACGAGCTGGGTAATGCCCGGAAGCTGCTGGAAGATGTGCGCGCCGGCAAATCCGAATTCCATGCCATTGAAATCATGTCCTGCCCCGGTGGCTGTATCGGCGGCGGCGGTCAGCCCTATCACCATGGTAATGTGGATCTGCTCAAGAAGAGAACGAAAGTGCTCTACGACGAGGATGCCGGCAAGAAGCTGCGCAAGTCCCACGAGAACCCCTATATCATCGAGCTGTACGAGAAGTACCTGGGCAAGCCGCTGAGCCACAAGGCTCATCACCTGCTCCATACCCATTACTTCAAGCGCTCCAAGCTTGGTGGGTAATTTTACGAGTCCTTGCTACCGCGGTTCTGCTCAAACAGGCCGCGGTGGTAAGCATACTGGTTATAGCCGGGTGGCAACACCCGGCTTTTTTTGTGTCTGTTGACCCTCAAATGCCCAAAATTGACTCAAGTCAAATAATTCTCGACGGTTTCATGGCACTGTGCCACCGTAGAGTAAGGTTATCTTCTGCCGGGCCAGGACAACTCAATGACAAAAGCCGAAATTCTTACATGGTTGAAGAATGATGATGCAAGCCAGTTGGAGAGCCTTTGGCGCATTGCCGATGGTGTGCGGAAGGCCAGCGTGGGAGACGCCGTACATTTGCGCGGTCTTGTGGAGCTTTCCAATATCTGTGTGCGTGACTGCGCTTATTGCGGGATTCGAGCCGGAAATGAAACCGTTGTCCGCTATCGGATGACCGGGGACGAGGTTCTGGAAGCAGCCCTCACTGCCCAGCGATTCGGTTACGGTTCTGTGGTCCTTCAGTCCGGCGAGGATTTCGGCATATCTGCCGAATGGCTTTCAGCAATTATTCGTCGTATCAGGGAAGGTACTGCTCTGGCAATTACCCTGAGTCTCGGGGAGCGTTCAGACGAGGATTTGCGCGCCTGGCGCGATGCCGGCGCCGACCGCTATCTGCTCCGCTTCGAGACTTCCAACAGAGCTTTGTACGAGAAGATACACCCGCCACTTCCGGGAAGCACGTCGGACCGTTTTGCCATCTTGAAACGTCTGCGCCAGTTGGGTTTTGAGGTGGGCAGTGGCATTATGGTCGGCATTCCCGGCCAGACCTATGACGATCTGGCAAACGATATCCTTCTCTTTCGCGAGTACGATATCGATATGATCGGCATCGGGCCATATATACCTCACCCGGGAACGCCACTGGGTCAAATGGCCGTACAACTCCCGCCCGACGCGGAGCAGGTTCCGGCGACTGAGGAGATGACCTGCAAAGTCGTGGCACTGACACGGATTCTCTGCCCCCTGATCAATATCCCCAGTACGACAGCCCTTGCAACCATCAATCGTCAAGAGGGCCGGGAGCACGGCTTGTCCCGCGGAGCTAATATCTGCATGCCCAATCTTACCCCGCGTAAATATCGGGAGCTTTACGAAATATATCCGTCGAAAGCCAGTTGCGATGAGAATGCCGATGAAAGCAATGCCCGGATCCAGAACAGGATACTGGCCATGGGCAGAACCATCGGCACCGGTCGCGGCGATTCACTCAACAAAACCAAAGCAGCATAAAGCGTATGCGGAAAGGGTGCGAGCAATGAGCAGCATGCCGGCGTTGAACCTCAGTGAATGTGCAGTTGATTTTATAGATGAAAACTATATCATGGGCCTGCTCGCGGGGAAAAAGCCCGACGTGTCGCACGTCCGGGAAATTATCGCTAAAAGTCTGGCTAAGGAGGCTTTGAGCGCCCCCGAAACAGCGACTTTGCTCCTGGCAGATACGCCGGAACTCAATGAAGAAATTTACGAAACTGCCCGGCAGCTGAAGAAGAACGTCTATGGGAACCGTATAGTGCTGTTTGCACCGCTCTATATAGGTAACAACTGTATCAATGACTGTTCCTATTGTGCCTTCAAGCGGAGCAACACGCTTGCCATCCGTCGGACGCTGACCGACGGGGAAATCCGTCAGCAGGTCGAGGCGCTGGAGAGCAAGGGCCATAAGCGGCTTATTCTTGTTTTTGGTGAGCATCAGGCGTATGACGCCGAATTCATCGCCCAAAGTGTCCGCACGGTTTATGAAACCAGAGTTGGTCATGGCGAAATCCGGCGGGTCAACATCAATGCCGCACCCCTTGATCATGAAGGATACCGGACCGTCAAGGCAGCCGGCATCGGCACCTACCAGATTTTTCACGAAACCTACCATCACGATACCTATGCGCGTATCCATCCGGCAAATACGCGCAAGGGGAATTATCTGTACCGGCTCGATGGGTTGAGCCGTGCCTTTGAAGCCGGCTGCGATGATGTGGGACTTGGCGTGCTCTTCGGCCTCTATGACTGGCGGTTCGAAGTGTTGAGTCTCGTCACCCATGCGCTTCATTTACAGGAGCGGTATAATGTCGGGCCCCACACCATCAGTTTCCCCCGATTGCGGCCGGCTTCGGGTGTTGATCTTGACGAAAAGTACCTGGTTGACGACGAGCATTTCAAGAAGCTGATCGCTGTCCTGCGTCTGGCAGTCCCCTATACGGGACTGATCCTGACGGCTCGTGAGAAGGCTGAGCTTCGTCGGGAATGCATGTCGTTCGGGGTATCCCAGATCGATGCCGGCAGCCGGATCGAACTGGGCGGCTATACGGAAGCGGGTGATGCCCAGGTCATGGAACGGGAGCAGTTCAGCCTCGGTGATGTTCGCTCCCTGGATGAGGTCATGCGCGAACTGATGACTGACGGGTACGTGCCCAGTTTCTGTACCTCCTGCTACCGGGTCGGCAGAACCGGCGAACATTTCATGGAGTTCAGTATCCCCGGTTTTATCAAGGAGTTCTGTACACCCAATGCCCTGTTGACCCTGGAAGAGTATCTGGCTGACTACGCTTCTCCGGAAACCAGGGTTATCGGCGCGCGCCTGATTGCAGAAGAACTGGCCAAACTGCCTGGCGGTGATACCAAGGATGACCTCGTTGCTCGCCTTGCGGGCATCAAGGAGCGGGGTGAACACGACAGTTATTTCTGAAGGAGCACGGTTGCTGACCGGAATCGTGCTCCAATACTGCGCAAAGACGGCGGTATGCGTAACGACCGGCCGACCATTCTCCCTGTCAAACCCGGGTGGGATGAAACAGAAAGATTATGCCTGATTTCCGCATAGAAAAAGATCTGCTCGGCGAGCGGGAGGTGCCCCATGCCGCTTTGTATGGTATACATACCGTACGCAGCCGGGAAAATTTCACCCTGGCGTGCCGACCGGTCAATCCGGCATTGAGCCATGCCTTCGGCGCGGTCAAACTGGCCTGCGCCCGCACCAATCATGAGCTGGGCTGGTGGGATGCCGCAAAGGCCGGCGCCATTGAAACTGCCTGCCAGGAGCTCATGGCAGGCAGTCTGGATGCGCATATTGTCGTGGACGCGCTGCAAGGGGGGGCAGGCACTTCTACCAACATGAATGTGAACGAAGTGCTTGCCAATCGTGCGGTGCAGGTGCTCGGGGGGAATCCCGGCGATGATCGGCTTGTCTCGCCCCTGGCCGATATCAATCTGCACCAGTCCACCAATGACACCTATCCGACGGCTCTGCGTGTCGCAGCAATTCAGCGGCTGCGGGACCTGGAGCGGGAAGTGGTTGCTCTGGTTGAAGCGTTTCAGGTCAAGGAGCGGGAATTCGCCCATGTGGTAAAGGTCGGACGGACCCAGTTGCAGGATGCGGTGCTGATAACCGTAGGCCGGGAAATGTCCGCTTACGCTGAAGCCTTCAGCCGGGATCGCTGGCGAATCTACAAATGTGAAGAACGTCTGCGGGTGGTCAACCTGGGGGGCACCGCCATAGGGACGGGTCTCGCGGCGCCGCGGCAGTTCATCTTCAGGGTTACGGAGCATTTGCGCAGCATCACGGGAGTTGGTCTGGCCCGGGCGGAGAACCTCGTCGAGGCAACCCAGAATGCCGATGTGTTCGTGGAGGTGAGCGGCATTCTCAAGGCCTGTGCCTGCAATCTCCTCAAGACGGCTTCCGACCTGCGGCTGCTGTCATCCGGCCCCGACGCCGGTTTTGCTGAATTGCGACTACCCCCGCGACAGGCCGGCTCGTCCATCATGCCCGGCAAGGTTAACCCGGTCATACCCGAGGCGGTTTCCCAGGCAGCTTTGGCGGTAATGGCCCATGATCAGTCCATTTCATTTGCTGCCTCCCTGGGCAATCTGGAACTGAATGCATTCATGCCGCTCATTGCCGACTCGCTGCTGACAAGTCTTGACCTCCTTGTCAATGCCTGTTCGCTCCTCAGGCGGCTGTGCGTTGCCGGAATTGAGGTGGACGAGGCACGCTGCCTGAGTCATGTTCACGGTGCCAGTGCAACGCTTACGGCACTTGTTGACCGTATCGGCTACCAGGCGGCCCAGGAAATTGCCGCGGAGGCTGCTGCGACCGGCCAGAGTATCCGTTCCCTGGTGATTGATCGCGGCGTCCTGTCTACAGAGGACTATGCCGAGCTTGTTTCCGCGGAAAATGTCACCCGTCTCGGCTCGCCCATTCGGAAGGAGAATTCCGTTTTATGAAAACCGCTCCCAAGGGCATGCGTTTGCACATCGGCCTGTTTGGTCGGCGCAACATGGGTAAGTCATCCCTGCTTAATGCCCTGACCCGGCAAACGGTGTCCATAGTTTCTTCTGTCGCCGGCACAACCACGGACCCCGTGGAAAAGCCCATGGAGCTTTTGCCCCTCGGTCCGGTCCTGTTCATCGATACTGCCGGCATCGACGATGTGGGGGCACTTGGTGAACTGCGCGTTCAGAAAACCAGGCAGATTTTCGATCGTACCGACGTGGGGGTCATTGTTGCCCTGGCCGGAGAATGGAGCGACTTTGAGGAGGGGATCCTCAAGGAACTGCAGGAGCGAACGATACCGGTAATTGTCGTGTTCAACAAGACGGACATTGCTTCCGTTGACCCGGCTCAGGAGCGGCGCCTTTCTGAACAGGGTGTCTCTTGCGTTGCCGCTTCCGCGCTTGAGGGGGCAGGGGTCCTCGAACTGCGAGAGGCCCTGATCAAATCGGCCCCGGAAGAGTTCATCACCACGCCGGCCATTGTCGGCGATCTGGTGCCACCCGGCGAACTGGCAGTGCTGGTAGTGCCCATCGACATGGAGGCGCCCAAGGGCCGGCTTATTCTGCCCCAGGTGCAGTGTATCCGGGATATTCTTGATAATGATGCCTACTGTCTCGTGGTCAAGGAGCGGGAATTGCGTGATGCCCTGGACCGTTTGAAGCGACCGCCGGCCCTTGTGATAACCGACTCCCAGGCGTTCCTCAAGGTGGCGGCCGATACCCCGGATGATGTGCCAATGACCTCTTTTTCCATTCTCTTTGCCCGTTTCAAAGGCGACCTTGTAGAGTTCGTGAGGGGGGCGCTGGCCATTGAAAAGCTGGTGCCCGGCGACAAGGTACTGATTTGTGAATCCTGTTCCCACCACCCCATTGGCGAGGATATCGGCCGGGTGAAACTGCCCCGGTGGCTGCGGCAATATGTGGGGGGCAAGCTGGAATTTACCCATGTGCAGGGCCATGATTTCCCCGACGACCTGGCATCCTACAAGCTGGCAGTCCATTGTGGAGCCTGCATGTGGAACCGGCGGGAAATGCTTTCCCGTATCATCCGCTGCCAGCAGGTCGGCGTGCCCATTACCAATTACGGCCTGGCCATTGCCTACTCTCTCGGTATTTTTTCCCGGGCTCTGGCGCCGTTTCCCGCTGCAGAAGAAGTCTACCGTCACCAGGTGTCCTGAAGCAACAGCAGCAGCGTACCGTTGACTGTACCATGATGTCGGCAGACATCGTAACCATTCGATGGTGCGATGTGCGCAGTAATTTTCGAGTAGAGGTGCGAGTATAATGATCAAGCGGTTGTTATCAAAACGTATGTTGTATTTTCTCGCGCGATTCATCTTCCCTACCGTGGTTACCATTGCACTTTTTCTGACTTCTTTTTATCTGATAATCATTCCGGCCATTGAAAAAAACAATATCGATAGAAAACGGGAGATGATACGCGAACTCACCACTTCCGCATGGAATATTTTTGCGAAACTCGACCGTGATGTACAGAAGGGAATGCTCTCCAAAGAGCAGGCGCAGCGGCAGGCCATCGATCAGATCCGCAATCTCCATTACGGACGCGAGCTGAAGGACTATTTCTGGATAAACGATATGCATCCCCGCATGGTTGTCCATCCCTATCGTCCCGACCTTGATGGCAAAGATCTCACCGAATACACCGATCAGCACGGCAAACGCATTTTTGTGGAGATGGTGAAGCTTGTCGAAAGTTCCGGGGATGGGTATGTGGAATATATGTGGCAATGGAAGGACGAGAAAAAGCGCGTACTTCCGAAGATATCCTATGTAAAAGGCTTCACGCCCTGGGACTGGATAATCGGCACCGGGATTTATATCGACGATGTTGAAGCGGAAACTGCAGCGATTACCAATAATCTTGTGCAGATCTCGTTTTTTATTCTCGTGATCATAGTTCTGATTCTTGCTTTCATAGACAACCAGAGTTACCGGGCTCTCAAGCAACAACAGCTTGCGGAAAAGGCTCTGCGTGAATCGGAAGAAAAATATCGGACACTTGTAGAATCTGCTGCCGAGGGTATGTTCATGGCTCTGGAAGGTTTGTTCATGCATGCAAACCAGACCATTGCCGACATGCTCGAATATTCGAAGGATGAATTGTTGAGCATGAAGACGGAGGATATCTTTTCCGATCTGGAGAATTCTCCTGGAAATCACCATGTCCTGGACCTGTTGGCGGGGCGGGCGATTCCCGAAAGATTTGAAACGGTCCTCAAGACCAAATCGGGCGCACTCTGTGATGTTACGCTTTCCGCAACGCAAATATCATTGGGCGGAAAGCCCGGATACATGGCAATTGTCTCTGATATTACCAATAGAAAAAAAGCCGAGGAAGAACTGGGCGCAAGCGAAGAAAAATTCAGGACAATGGTCAACAACCTTAACGTGGGTTTCTTCAGGATGACAGCGGGAAACAATCCGAAATTTATTGAGGCCAATCCCGCACTGATAGAACTGCTCGGCTACGACTCACGGGAGAGCCTTCTGGCAGTTCCCGTCAAACATGTGTATCGTAACAGGGAGGAATATAAGGATCTGGCTCCGAAGGCCAGTGAGGGCGGTCTTCAGCGTGAGGTGATACAATTACGAAGAAAGGACGGGTCTACCTTTTATGCGTCGATCTGGGGCGTCAGCATACATGACGAGTTTGGTAGAGCCCGGTACTTTGATGGCATCATGGAGAACATCACCGACGTCATCGTCAGGGAGGAGGAGAGCAAAAAACTGCTGTCCGAAATGCAGACGACGCTCATGTTCTTCAATCAGGTGCTTGATAACCTTCACGTCGGGCAAGTGGTTTTCTGCGCGGACGGTCTTTCCGTTCAGCAGGCGGTGCATATCATGGAGGAGCATGACACCGATGTGCTTCTTGTCCGGAAGGAATCCGGAGTGTACTGCGGTGTTGTAACTGACCATGACCTGAGAAAAGCTCTGCTGCCCACGGGGCTCGGGGCCCTGCATCCGGTTTCGGAAATAATGTCGGCAAAGATTGTCACCTTGCCGGGAAAAGCAACTGTTTTTCAAGCATGGGTCATGATGACCCGTAACGATATCTCCCATCTTTTCATCACCAACAGTGACGGTGAGTTAACAGGCGTTGTCAAGAGCGATCATCTCCAGTCAATTCAGAATTATTCCCCTTCGGTATTGTTGCGGGAAATCAGGAATTCCACGACAACGGAAGAGATCATTACGCTTAGCGCAATCCAGCCATACCTCATTACCACACTCATTGAGAGCGGCGCAAAACCACAGAACGTAAACCAGCTCACAACAATGATTGGTGATACAATCCGTCATAAATTCCTTGAGTTTGCCATACATGAACTTGGCCCACCCCCCGTCGCATTCGCATTCATAGTGTTCGGCAGTGAAGGGCGTGAGGAGCAGACCCTCCGCACGGATCAGGATAATGCCATTATCTATGAAGACGTCTCACCGGAACAGGAGAGTTCCATACGCGATTACTTTCTTTCCCTGGGTAACAAAGTATGCACATGGCTGAACGACGCCGGATATCTGTTCTGTAACGGTAATAACATGGCCATGAATCCGGAATATTGCCAGAATCTGACGGTCTGGAAGCAGTATTTCAGTAAGTGGGTCCACTCGGCCAGCGGTGAGGATCTGCTGCGAACAAAAATATTCTTTGATTTTCGCAGCGTCTACGGGGATGATTTTTTTGTGCATTCACTGAGAGAGCATCTCAACGGCATAGCTTCCGACAACCCCAGATTCTTTCAACTCCTCGCCAGGGATATTTTGACAATGGCGCCGCCGATCGGACGTTTCGGTACTTTTATCGTTGAATCATCAGGCGTTAATCGAGGTTCGTTCGATATAAAAAGCTCCATGTTGCCAATTGTTGATTTCGCCCGGATATATGCGCTGAAAAACAAAATCAGCGACGCCAATACCTTGAGGAGACTTGATGCGCTCCGCGAACTCAAAATACTTACGGAACTGAATCACCAGGAGATGGTCCAGGCCTATGGCTATCTTATGCAGATGCGGCTCAGGATTCAGGCGGATGCCATTGCAAAGCGGAGTAAAAATCCGGACAACTTTGTGTGTCCCAAAAAGCTTACTTCTATCGAACAGCAACTCCTTAAGGAGATTTTTTCACAGACTAAAAACTTTCAGAACCGGCTGAGTTATGACTTCACCGGTCAGTCGGGTGGCGGATAATGATACTTGTAACTTCTGATACGCACTGCTATTACGATATTGTAAACAAGCAGATCGAATATGCCGAAAATGTGCTTGGACACTCGATTTCCAGTGTCATCCATCTGGGAGACTTCGGAATATACGCGTCGTATTTGAATGATTATTTCAGGAAGGGCAAAAAACGTTTTCTCAGACCTCTTTATTGCATCGACGGTAATCATGAAAACTTCAACTCTCTTGAAAAACTGGTTCAAAAATATGAGGATTGTTTTACCTATCTTCCGCGCGCCACGGTTCATACCATAGATGGATACCGATTCCTTGCGCTTGGTGGAACCGCTTATATGGATTCCATGATAACAGAGCGTGGCGCCATAATAACCAATCAACAGATTAATGATTGTCTTGCCATTCCAGCGGAGGCAGTGGATATCATTATCACCCATGACAGTCCTTCGGGAATTGGTGTGCCTAACACTCCGGGCATGGAGCATTTTGGCGAAACAGGTTTTCCGCGGAGTGAAGAACTGACGCTGCATTTTAAACCGAAACTCTGGTTGTTCGGGCATCATCACAAATGGTTCCACGCCGAGGATGTTCATACGTCATATTTCGGGGTAAGTGGCGTTTGGAAGGGTTTTGGTCTGCTTGATGACGATTACGATTTTACCATAGTACGGCATACAGTTGAGTGGGATGAGGCGCCCTTGATTGAAAAAATATTGATGAAACTCCGTATCATCAGGCCCGACTCTCCGGATTACAAGTGGTAATGGTTCAGATTGCCGTGTAAAAGTGTTACAGTGTTGCAAGCTATCATCTGCGTTGATTGTGTCAGCGTAACATCCCTGTCGTATTTGGAGTACAGGTGCCATTCATGTTCTCTCATCAGAAGTCATTCCCCTGGAAATCCTTCCTGGTACGCCTTGTTGTACCCACAGTGCTTACCAATATTCTTTTCGTAGCGGCATTTTTCTTTGTCATCATTCCTTCCATACAAAATAACAGTATGGAAAGAAAAAAGGAGATGATCAGAGAACTTACTACCTCTGCCTGGAACATCCTTGATAAATTCCATGCAGACGAAAAAAACGGATTGCTCACCCGTCAGCAGGCGCAAAACCAGGTAATCGAGCAGATAAAGAATCTCCATTACGGTCTGCAGTTGAAAGATTACTTCTGGATTAATGACTTGACTCCCCGCATGATCATTCATCCAACCCGTACCGAACTGACTGGAAAGGACCTGAGCAATTTTACCGATCCCGAAGGTAGAAACGTTTTCGTCGAAATTGTCCGGACCGTCACTGAATCAGGGTCAGGCTATGTTAGTTACAAATGGCAGGCTGACAAAAACTCCCCGTCCATCAGACCAAAGATCTCTTACGTCAAGGTTTTTTCTCCGTGGGGATGGGTTATCGGCACCGGTATCTATATCGACGATGTAAAAACTGAAATCGATCTGCTGACAAAGGATGTATTTGCCGTGGCAACGGGTATATGCGTTGTTAACATTCTGATTTTCCTGTACATACTTTTGGTGAGTTATCAGGCGTATATGCAACAGAGAGCCTCGGAAAAGGAACTGGAACAAACAAGATCTTCTTTGGCGAAATCGGAACGAATGGCTTCTCTTGGAACACTTTCCGCTATGGTGGCCCATGAAATAAACAACCCTCTCTCAGGGGTGCTTTCCTATGCAAAGCTTTCAATCAAATATCTGGAGAGGGGGACGGTCGATAAATCCGTCATCGATTCTGTAATAGAAAATCTCTCGGTAATTGCGGGTGAGGCTAAGCGGTGTGGCGAGATTGTCAAGAATCTGCTTCTTTTTGCCAAGCAGTCCCTCGGAAAGGTGTCGGATGTTCATCTTAATGAAGTGATTGTGTTGAGTGCAAAGATAATTCACCATAGCGCTGAGATGAAGCAAATAGAACTGAGAACTGAGCTCGGTGTCGGTGATGATACACTTTCCTGCGATCCAGGGGCCATACAGCAGATAATTGTCTCCTTAATTGGTAATGCACTCGAGGCGTCATCTCCTGGC
>CAYSWG010000045.1:0-13283 GCA_964434465.1 uncultured Geobacteraceae bacterium | reverse complement strand
GCGACTTATCGGTCAAAGAGCTAACAACACCTACAGTACGATAGGTAATGCTTTGCAGTAAAGGTACGTTGCATTGCTTTACTCAGCAAGACTGCAATCTGATTGTTGGTTTTTTCAACCACGAGAGAGCATCCGGCTCATATCCGCTGGTACAAACGGTCAGGCCGGTAAACGGGGATAGAATCCGGATGCTCCTTTTTTTCACATCGTCCGTAAAGCGCAACGCCGAAGAGGCATCATCTGTAACCGAGGATTGATTTGCGCTCTTAGGTTTTAATCCGGAAACTCCGGATGTGAATCAACGTGAACAGGTAAATTGGTGCGGCTTATTTAGCGAAGCAAATAACACCGCCTTATGATATATTCTGAGAAATTAAGCACGTCATCACGCATAACTGACAGAGGGAGGGCTTATGACACGGCAAAAGACAGTTATCGTCGTAACGATACTGGCGATACTCATTGCGGTGGCCGCGGCAGGACTCATGTACAACTTCCTGAGAAAACAGGAACTGACCAGCGCCGGACAGACCCAGGCCATCGTGGTTGCAGCCATGAACATTCCGATCGGCTCCAAGCTGACGGATGCCATGCTGAAGACCGCACCGTGGCCCAGACAGAGCATACCCCAGGGGAGCGTCACCGACCCGAAGGTATTGTCCGGAGCCCAGCGGATCGCCCTGAAAGACATCCCCGCCGGTGAACCGGTCACGGAAGACAAACTGGCCCCCTCCGGAGCAGCCGGCACCGGCTTCATGACCTACATCATCCCGCCCGGCCATCGGGCAGTAACCGTTGCCGTCAATGAAGTCGCCGGGGTTGCCGGGTTCCTGACCCCCAACAACAAGGTGGACGTCGTCCTCACCACGCCCCTCCCCAACAATCCGAGCGAATTCATCAGCAAAATAATCCTGCAGAACGTACCGGTCCTGGCCACCGGCCAGATCGCCCAGGAGCAGAAGGACGGCAAACCGGTAGTCGTGCCGACCGTCACCCTTGATCTAATACCTGACGATGCGGAGAAACTCGTACTCAGCTCCAGCAGGGGAACTCTGCAGTTGCTGTTGCGCAATTTCTCCGACACGGCTGAGGTCGATGCACGGGGCACAACGATCGGCAAGGTCCTCCGGGCTGAAAGCGCACCGGTCGTGAAGGCATCGGCACCGGTTGTCCGGGTGATCAGGAGAGCACCGGCAAGCAGACCAGCCTCGTCACCGAATTATGAGTCAGTTGAAATAATAAAGGGAAGTGAGCGTTCGTCGAGACAATTTGCCCCGACGCCACAATAACCAATCCTTATTCGGAGCGAGGTGAACCATGAAAGCATCCATACATAAACGAATCATCCTCACGGCGATTATCACGATTGTTTTCAGCTTTTCAGCGCTGTGCGCCTTTGCCGGGGTCCAGGCGGATGTCCCGGAGAACAAGAGCAAACTCATCAACCTGACCAACTCTGCCTACCGGGTGTCCATCGCCAATCCTGAAATCGCCCAGTTTCTGCTCCTGTCCCCCCGGCAGATCCAGCTCAATGGCTTGAAGGTTGGCTCCACCAACATGATCGTCTGGCTCAAAGGCGAGAAGGAGCCGGTTTTTTTCAACATCAACGTGGTCCGGGACGATGCGAGCCTCAATGACAAGCTGCGCGAACTGGCCCCCGATGACAATATTTCAGCCTATTTCGTGGACAAGACCGTCGTGCTTGTTGGTACCGCTCGCAATGAAGATACGGTAAGAAAAGCTTTCGAACTGGCAAGCGCCTATGCTCCCGATGCAGATTTCAAACTGGATGTATCGGAAAAGGATGGCGTCAGAATCACGAAGACCGAATTGAAGTCTCGTATCATCAATCATATTGTCATCCACCAGCCCAACCAGATACTCCTGCAGGTCAAAGTTGCCCAGGTTGACAAAACCTCCCTCAAGGAAATCGGTGTCAAGTTGGCAAAACTTGGCGGCAACAGCGGCAATTTTACCGGAGATATCACCAGCAATCTGACACCGTCTGCGACATTGTTCCAGGCCTTTGAACTTGGCCTGAAATATGTCACCGGCTCCTTTGAAATCGATGCGGCTATTGCAGCACTGGAAGAAAAGGGACTGGCGAAAATACTCGCCGAGCCGAATATGCTCGTGAGAAGCGGAAGCAAAGGTGAATTCAGGGCGGTCAGGGAAATCCCCTTCGCAGTGGTGGAGTCCGTCAGCGGTGTAGCTACGACAACCATCGAGTACAAGGAAGTGGGCGTCAAGCTGAATTTCGTTCCGGAATTGCAGGAAACCGGCTTGATAAACCTGATCATCAACCCGGCTGAAGTAAGCAGTATAACCGGCATACTCGCCGTCAACGGTTACCCGATCATCGACACAAAACGGGTCAACACCAATGTTATTCTTAAGGACGGTGAGAGCCTGGTCATTGCCGGCCTGCTTTCCGAGGAGGCAATAGAGAGCATGTCGAAAGTTCCCATTCTCGGCGATATGCCGATCCTCGGCGCCCTGTTCCGCATGACCAGCAAGGAAATCCAGGAAAAGGAACTGGTGTTCTTCATCACACCGAAGCTGATGAAACCGACGGCGGCGGCTGTAAAGACTGAACTGCCGACCGACCGGAGACCGACCCCAGAGGAAGAAAAAGCGCTTCGCTGGATACCGCGCCCCTAGAGATTACTTGGCCGGCCCGCCCGTAATCTTTTGCGGGTGGGCCGGCAGCCTGAATGGGTGAACCAATTCAGTCCGGCATACAAAGGTACCGCCATGAAAGCATTACTCCGATCCGGACAAAAGAATAAACGAACAGGCCAGGCGACCCTGGAGTTTGCCCTGGTGGCCTTGCTGTTTCTCGGCCTGCTCTTTGTCATACTTGATCTTGCCCTGCTGCTGTTTGTCAACATGACCATGCAGCACGCCGTTCGCGAAGGGACCCGTTATGCGGTGACCGGTCGCAGTACGGGATATGCAGATTGGCGGACTGCCGTTACGGAAGAAATCCGGAAACAATCGGCGGGGTTCTACACCAAGAACCGGAACCCGGTAATTACCCCCACGTTCAAACAGATTAACTGTGAAAGTGCGACAACATTTCCCAACTATACGGGGGGGACTACCCTGACTGGCGACAACCCGACTCCCAGTATCTGCATGGTTGTTTCGCTTACCTATCGTTGGCGGCCAATCACGCCATTTCTCAGGCCCTTTTTCCCTGGAGGAAATTATACGTTTACCGTACGTTCAACCATGAAAACAGAGCCGTTTCCGCCCTGATCGAGGTCTGCCATGAAAGCTAGCCGTTTGTTCACTCTCAATACCGTCCGTGGCGCTGCCCTGGTTGAGCTTTCGATCATTCTGCCATTCCTTTTTCTCATGGCGCTGGCAACGTTCGATTACGCCCGGGCGATCCATGCAAAGAACATCATTACCAATATGAGCCGCGAAGGCGCCAACCTGGCCTCCCGCAGCGGCCTTGACCCGACGAAAGCACAATATTTCATGAGTGCCATTGCCAACACCGCGCAACCCCTGACCATGCCGGCCAACGGCATGATCTATATTTCCGAAGTTCAGGGCACCAACGTCAGCGGCTCGATACAGCCGCGAATTATCAACCGGTATGGCTGGTCGCAAAGCACGCTGTCACCAGTACCAGCAAGTAGGATCGGTTCCGTGGGAAGCAACGCCACAAACCTGGGGCAACTCAGCGACCCAAACAGGTTAGCAGTTGGGCAAACCATTCATGTGGTGGAAGTGTTTTATGTGTACCGTACCCTGTTTTCCCGGTTTTCCGGGGCAAACAAGACGTTGTATAACATGACCGTGTTTTAGACCGCCCCAGTGCGACTCATGAGGTAGTGCCATGATGAAGCTCCAGAAAATTGCAATTACAATGCAGAATAAAGGGCAGGTGCTAGTCCTGGTCGCCGTATCGCTGGTAGTCCTGCTGGCCCTGGCAGCCCTGGCCACCGATGTGGGTATCGCCTACAGTATCAAGGCAAAGCTGAATGCCGCCGTGGACGGCGCGGCAATTGCGGCGGGCCGTGGGGTCAAGCAGGGTTTGACTGATCCGCAAAGGATTGCCAATGCCCAGACTGCAGCAACAACATTTTTCAATTCCAACTACCCCACCGGCTATATGGGGTCGACCCTGGCATCAGGGCCGACGACGACCGCCGTCCATAACGCCGATGGTTCCTGGACGATCAATGTTGAGGCCCGGGCCAATCCGCCGCGCTTCTTTGCCCGGGCCCTGAGCCTGCTCCAGGGCGGCTGGGGACAGATGACCGTGCGGGCTTCCGCCGAGACAACCGTCCGGGATCTTGACCTGATCCTTGTTCTGGACTGTTCCGGTTCGCTTGGGCCGCCAACCAGTCCCAGCACGACATTCCCCCAACTGAAATCCGCCGCCATCAATTTCGTGAACCGCTTTGATGATGGCCCCGGTGGTGACCGGGTCGGTCTGGTTACCTTTTCATCGGGCGCCGTACTGGACGTGGCCATCGACAAAACAGCGGCACGGGGCTTCAACAAAACAACCGTGACGAACGCCATCAATGCCCTGAGTGTCGGCGGAGCAACTGCCTCGGCCGAAGGGATGCGCCGGGCAAAAGTGGAACTCGATGAAATCCCTGCCAATCTCAGATCCAGCCTGCGGGTAATCGTCTTTTTCAGTGACGGCGCACCCAACATGGTTTCCGGAACATTCTGCAACAACGGCGCCCAGACCTGTTCCGGCAGCGCCGTCAGACGCGGTGACCTGTATTCGGATACGGTTTCCGGCGGACCCGCCTTTGCCATGTGGGACCGGACAGCACGCAACACCTCACAATCAAATGCCACAGCCATCAGTTTCCTGCCGAACAATGATCTGGATTTAACACTACCCGGTACCGGAACCATGGAACTCAACGGCTATCGACCCTTGCTTGCGCCGATTTCCAATACCCGTTGCAACGTGAACCGGGCGGCCCGCAACATGGTGGAGAACATGGCGAACCTGGCCCGCAGCGGCTCAGGCACCGATGCCATCACTGTCTATTCCCTGGGTCTCGGCGCACGGCTCAACTCTCTGGAAATTACCTTCTGCGGTTACGGAACCAATGAGCATGGCACCAACATTCTCAAACGCCTGGCAAACACCAGTGACGCCGACACCCACAACACCGCGCAACCGACAGGCTTGTACGTTTTTGCCGCCAATGCCGGCGATCTGGATGCGGCATTCCAGACCATAGCCAACCAGATTCTGCGTATCACCAAATAAGCCCCCTGACTGGCGCCCGAACGTTGCAGACCTTCAGAATGCAGATAGATTTCAAACTCAGTAAACAGGAGAGAACTACAGACCATGCCCCCACACATCTCCATGGTAATCATCGACAGCAACCGGGCCTCGCGGGACGTCATCGCCTCCATTATCAAACCGTTTGCCGACACGATAAAAACCGAGGCCTCCGTCGAATCCTTTGACGAAGGCCTGCAGGCGGTGCAACGCACCACGGCAAACATCGTTCTTCTTGAGGTTGCTGACCTTGACCGTGGTGTGGAGCAGATCCAGTATCTGCTTTCCCGGCACAGCCAGTTGTCGGTAATCGTCAGCTGCGAAGAGAAGGATCCCGAGTGGATTCTCAAGCTGATGCGGGCCGGCGCCGTGGAATATCTGCTCCGCCCCATTGCCCAGGACGAATTGATCCAGGCCTTGACCAAGGTCGGCCGGTTCTGGTTCACCAAGGCACCGACGGATACAAAGAAGGGGAAAATATATGGGGTGTACTACCCGACCGGCGGTGTGGGCGTGACCACGGTGGCCGTGAACCTGGCCGCCAGTCTGGCAGCGGAGGACACGAAAGTAGCCCTGGTGGACCTGAACCTGTTTGCCGGGGACATTTCCACCTTTCTCGACGTGAACCCGTCCTACACCCTGAGCAGCGTCACCAACAACATCGCCCGTCTCGACGCCAACTTCCTCATGGGTGTCATGACGCGGCATTCGTCGGGGCCCTACGTGCTGACTGAACCGACAGAAGTTGATGAAGCCATCAACATCACTCCGGAACAGGTGAATCGGCTGCTGCAGTTCCTGCGGGGGATCTTCGATTACGTGGTGATCGATTGCGGCGGACAACTGGCCGGTTGTACCCTGGCCATTCTCGAGAATTCCGATCTGATCCTCTTCTCCACCGTCCTGAGCCTGCCGGCCATAAAAACCTCGAAACGATACCTCACGGCCATGGAGCGCAAGGGAATCCGCAAGGGGCGGTTGAAGCTGGTGGTGAACCGATCAAGGATGCGGAGCGGGTGCTGGGCTATACGGTATTCACCTCCATACCCAACGAATACGAGAATGTCATCGCCTCCATCAACAAGGGTATCCCGGTGGTCAGGCTGCTGCCCAAGGCCACGGTGAGCAGGGCATTCATGACCCTGGCCGAACTGGTCAGGAAAGAATCGGAAAAGGAATAAGGAAGGGATTCCCGCCTGCGCGGGACTGACGTCGCGCACCACAGACATTTCCCTTGCCATACGAGTGCATACTGCTCGATTGAATTGAGTACAAGGAGTTCGCCATGGTCTTCGATAAGCAGCCATTTGGTTCAGCCGAGAAAGACAGGGAATTTTTCCAGGAACTGAAAACCCGCATTCACCGCCGCCTGATCGAGAAACTCGACCTTTCAAAAATCGATCTGATCGGCAGCAGTGAACTGGTACGGGAGATCGGCTACATCATCGAGAACCTGATCCTCGAAGAGGCCGTTCCCCTCAACCAGGTGGAAAAGGACCGGCTCATCGTCGAGATCCAGCATGAAACCTTTGGTCTCGGTCCCCTGGAACCGCTCCTGGCCGACCCGGAGATCTCCGACATCCTGGTCAACAACAGTTCGCAGGTGTATGTTGAGCGCTACGGCAAGCTGCAGAAGACGGAGATCTGCTTCAGGGACAACAATCACCTGCTGCAGATCATCGAGCGGATCGTTTCCAAAGTGGGACGACGCATCGACGAGTCTTCGCCCTACGTGGATGCCCGCCTGCCGGACGGTTCCCGTGTCAACGCCATCATCCCGCCCCTGGCCCTGGACGGGCCGGCGCTCTCCATCCGTCGTTTCGGCATGGAACCGCTGAAAATGAGCGACCTGCTCAGATTCGGCACCATGGACAGCCGCATTGCCCATGTACTGCAGGGTGCGGTGAAGACACGGCTGAACATCCTTATATCCGGCGGTACCGGCACCGGTAAAACCACCCTGCTCAACGTGCTTTCCGAGCATATACCCCATGACGAACGGGTCGTCACCATCGAGGACTCTGCCGAACTGCACATGAAACAGGAACACGTTGTCCGACTGGAAACGCGGCCGCCAAACATTGAGGGACGCGGCGAGGTCACCCAGCGCGACCTGCTGCGCAATGCCCTGCGCATGCGCCCCGACCGGATCATCATCGGCGAGGTGCGCGGCGGCGAAGCACTTGACATGCTCCAGGCCATGAACACCGGCCATGACGGCTCCCTGTCCACCATTCACGCCAACACCACCCGGGACGCCATGTCCCGACTGGAAACCATGGTGCTCATGGCCGGCATGGACCTGCCGGAGCGGGCCATCCGTGAGCAGATCTCCTCGGCGCTGAATATCGTCGTGCAGCTGGTGCGCTTCTCGGACGGTACCCGCAAAATCGTCAAGGTATCGGAAATCACCGGCATGGAAGTCAACACGCTGGTCATGCATGATGTTTTTGTCTACGAACAGCGCGGCGTGGACAAGGACGGCAATGTGATCGGCGAATTCAAGGCAACCGGCGTCCGGCCGTTCTTTGCCGAACGGTTCAAGGTATACGGCTATGCAATTCCGGAAGGCACATTCGAAAAATAGTGGAGGTCATCCGTGCTACTCATAGTACTGCTCAGCTCAATTGCCGTATTTCTCATAGTTCTGGCCCTCTATCTGAACATCGTCGCGGCGCAGGAATCACCCAAGACCGAACTGAAACGGCGACTGCGCCAGGTCGCCCGGGACAAGGCCGCCATACCAAGCGGTGTCTCGCCGGACCTGCGCTCGGAGATACTGCGGGACACGCCACCCCTTGAACGGTTCATCGCCCGGATTCCCCTGCTGCGGCGCCTCGAAGGCCGGCTGGACCGTTCCGGCCTGGACATGACCGTACCGACCTTCCTGACCATAGTCGTCTGCCTGGCCGCCGCCGGTTTCCTGCTCAGCTTTCTTCTTACGAGGAGTATCTACCTGAGCATTGCCGCCGGGCTGCTGCTGACACCGATCCCTTTCATCTGTATGCAGTTCAAAAAGCATCAGCGGGAAGAGAAGTTCACGGAACTGTTCCCCGATGCCCTGGCGATGATTTCCCGTTCCCTGCGTTCGGGGCACTCCTTCACCAGTGCAATTGAACTGGTGGGCAATGAAGTGGCCGACCCCCTGGGCGGGCTTTTCAAAACGGCCTATGACCAGCAGCTGCTCGGCCTGCGCATCAATGACACGCTCAACAACCTGAACAACAGGATCGACAGTCTCGACCTGCGGTTTTTCACCACTGCCGTGGCCATCAACACGGAGGTTGGCGGAAACTTTGCGGAAATTCTCGACAAGCTGGCAGAGACCATCCGTGACCGGATCAAAGTCCGCCGGCAACTGCGCGTACATACTGCCCAGGGTCGAATGACCGGGTATATTCTGGCGGCCATGCCCATTTTCGTATTTTTCCTCATGAATTTTATGCTCCCCGGGTACCAGAAAATTCTTCTGGAAAGCACCAAAGGGCGCACGATTCTTATTGTTGCCGCAATAATGCAGGTTATTGGCTTCTTTGTCATCCGCCGCATCATCAACATCAGAATCTAGGGAGGACAGTGGCCATGATATTCCTTATCACCGTTACCGTTTTCATTGCAGTAGGCATGCTGTCCTGGGCGCTTCTTTTCCGGGTTTTCGGCGGTAAAAGCGTTATTGAGCAACGCCTGGACAGCATCGCAACACCGGGAACCCTGGAACTGGACCGCACCACTGACCGCGGCCCGGAGCTTGGCAGAAAACTGGGGGTAATTGGCGCCAAACTGCCTGTTTCTCCCAAGAATCAGTCCAAGTATGCCCGCATGCTGGTGGCCGCCGGCTATCGCAAGGAGCATGTCTTTCCGTTTCTCGGCAGCAAGGTTATTCTTGCAATTGCCCTCCCCCTCCTCTATCCGGCCTATCTGGCTTTTGCCACCTTGCAGGGTGTCACATTCCGTGAGGCACTCTTGCGAAGTCAGCCATTGCTCGTCACGGTTGCCCTGCTGATCATCGGCTTCCTGCTGCCCAGCTACTGGCTCTATTACGTGAAAAGCAAGCGGCAGACCCAGATATTCCACACCTTGCCCGATATTCACGACCTGATAACCGTCTGCGTGGAAGCGGGGCTCAGCCTGGATGCCGCGCTGATTCGCGTTACGGAAACGCCCCAGTTCCAGAAAGATCCCCTGGCCGCGGAAATCAGGGTCGCAACCAGGGAGACCCGGGCCGGCAAGCCTCGCATCGAAGCCCTGAAGGACATGGCCAACAGAACCATGGTGGATGATGTCAAATCCTTTGTGATAATGCTTGCCCAGACCGAAAAGTTCGGTACCAGCCTCGGTCAGGCCCTGCGGGTACACGCTGACGCCTTGCGTACCAAACGGCGGCAGCTTGCCGAAGAGGCGGCGGCAAAGACGACCATCAAAATGATTTTCCCGCTCGTGCTGTTTATTTTCCCCGCGCTGCTGGTAGTCATGCTCGGCTCGGCATTCATCCAGGTCCTGAGCATCTTTGAATAACTCGACCGAAGGGAGGTGTAGCCATGCTGGATTTCAGTTCCATCATTCTTCTCGTGATTGCTGTTGAACTCGCCCTTATTTACGTGAAGATCTGCAAAAAGTAGGTTTGACACACGGGGGATTACGGCAAGGAGCATGTCGGCCGTACTCCCCTTTTGCCTCGAGGACGCCCCATGAAAGCAACCACCAGCAAGGGTACACATCTGGGAAACTCGATTCTTTTAGCGACATCTCTTGGTGCCCGCGTAAAAGGGCTCTTGGGCAGAAGCTCTCTTCCCGCAGGGGAGGGACTCCTGATCAGGCCCTGCAAGGGAATCCATACGTTTTTCATGAAATTCCCGATCGACGCAGTATTTCTTGATAAGGATAATCGAATTGTCGCGATCACAAGAGATCTGTCACCCTATCGCCTGACGCCGATCTATTTCAAGGCAAGCGCGGTCCTTGAACTGCCGGCCGGAGCGCTTTCGGAGGATGTTGCCGTAGGTGACGGCATCGACTTCGAATAATGCGCTCACTCTTTGCTTCGGCTCTTGGCACATCTCTCCGTAAACACAAAGCCGGTTTGTTCTGGCTGGTCGGCTATCTGGCAGCCGTGCTCCTGGTTGCACGAAGCATCTTCTGGAGCTATTCCTGGGATTTCGCCTGGTTCCCCAGTGGGTTGGCAACCCTTTTTCTCCTCTTCTTTCTGGCAGTTCATCTTTGTGTCGGACCATTGGTTGTCTTTTTCTGCGCCAGTCTCAAAGAGCTGGGCACGTATCGAAGCAATGGCTACTGCAAGCCCCCTTTGCAATTATTTCGACAGGTCATGGGGGGGTATTGCAGCTATAAATACCTCACATTCGGAGCGTTGGCCTATGCCATCGTGTTCATTGCTCTTGTCGGCTACACAAATGTAAAGCCCGCCATCCCCCTCCTCAACGATGCACGGTATGACAGCATGCTCTACCGTCTGGACCAGACTTTTTTCAGTTTCATTTCGTTGGGCGACAGTATTACTGTGCCGAAACATCAACTCGTAACGGCTTTTCTGGATGCCATTTATTTTCAGATGTGGACACTGGCATGCATAACGCTTGTTGTCGCATTCCGGAATCCGTCAAGTTTCTGGCGCGTTACTGCTTCCTGGTGCCTGGCTTTCGGGTGTTCACTCCCCCTGTCCATCCTTGTGCCGTCATTAGGACCGGCATTCTACAAACCGGAATTGTTCAGCCACATTGCGGGCACGTATTCCGCCCAGGTCATGGACGGTCTCTGGAACCATTATCAAGCATTCCAGAGGGCCCCTCTCGCCACACCGATCGTCAAGGCAAACGGTATCGTGGCAATGCCGAGTCTGCACATCGCTTTGGTTTATCTCTCTGTCGTGGTCCTCGGAGAACATCTTCCCGTTTTGCGAAAGTTCCTCTGGTCTTTTCTGGCACTTTTCATCGTCGCCACCGTGTATCTCGGCTGGCATTACCTGAGCGACGGCATTGTCGGCCTTCTGCTGGGTTTTCTGGCGTACCGGATCAGTTGCCGCTGGTTTCCAGAAACCGAACGAAGCGAATCCCTTTGCGGGCAGGCAACGGAACACGCCTGAACTTGGACAGTGTTCCTTATTCTTGTTGCGGTTGATTCCGAGCGTAACAGTCAGCCCGTCGGCAACCTTTTGCAAGTCTGTTGTGAAGAACTGCATCACGTCCAAGGAACGAGCGTCGCGAAATGATCTGCCAGAAAAAATCTTTTAATGCGCTTGTTCTTGCAGCATTACTCATTGCCGGTGTTATCGGAATTATCAGCATAAACCTGTCATTTTCACCAGATTATCTCTGGAAAAAAGACTTCCTGGCCGATTTTGTTTCAGCCCGTGCTGTTCACCTGCACCTTTCACCCTATGATCCGCTGCCAACACTGGCAGCACGCATGGGCTATGATCAACCAACATTTCGGCACCCCAATCCCCACACCCCCGTATTCACCCTCTTCAGCATACCCTTTGGCTGGTTCTCCTACAAAACGGCCGCGCAATTGGTCATGGGTACCGAGATCGCCGCCCTGGCAGTGGCAGTTCTCATGCTTTTCCTGCTCTCAGACATCACTTTGACGGCAGCCAGATTCTTCACGGTGTTTGTTATTTCCTTCGGTTGGGGGAGCGTTTGGGAGAATCTTGCCCTGGGTCAAACGAACATTACGCTGCTGGCACTGCTCGCCACGAGTCTGTGGGCATTGAAACATCAAAGAGCACTCCTCGCCGGCACGATGGTCGGCTGCGCCATATCCCTGAAAATATTTTTCTGGCCTCTGCTGCTGGTGGTGGCGATGCAGGGGAAATTCCGCGCCCTGCTGGCAAGCCTGCTGACTATTACCGTCCTGTATGGCGCCGCCCTCGCCGTTCTCGGCTTTGAGGCTCTTGACCTGTACTTTCGCACCATAGGCCCGACAGTGGCCGGTTACTACCGCGGCTACTCACGAAACATGTCCCTGTGGAGTGTAGGCTGGAAGCTGTTCGACGGAACCGGCTCGCCTGTTCTTGCCGGCATTGCCATGCCACCGCTCTTCAAAAGTCAATCCCTCGCGGTTGCCGCGGCATACGGGATGGCTCTTCTCGCGGCAGGGTATTTCGCGCGCCTCTGTGTGAAAAGCAGGACTCTGGAAGGCTCCTTCGGGATTGCCCTGGGTGGCAGCCTGCTCATCAGTCCACTCTGTTGGTCACACTACCTTGTGGTCATGGCGCTGCCTGTAGCCTATGTGTTCAGAAACCTGGAGATGCTGCGTAAGCAGAAAACGTACTTTCTGCTCGGTTTTGTGTCGCTGGTCTGCCTTGCCCTCCCGGGTCCCTACCTGGCGTCTTTCGAAAAGTGGCTCCTGCAAAGCAGCACGCTACAGAACCCTTTGGGCATGCTTCTCGTCAGCATGATACCTATGTACGGCGTCATCGGCACCTCTTTACTCTGTTTTTTCGTGAGCACACAAGGTACTATTGTTCCGATTCAGCAAAAGGATCTTACAAGACCAGAAAGAGAAATCTTCTGAAAGGCTGCGAACACCATGGCAGAATCCCCCGCACAATCGGACAACCGTTACCTGCTGTCTATAATTGTCCCCGCATTCAATGAGGAAGAAGTGCTGCCCGCATTCCACGAGCGGCTTGCCACGGTGCTTGACTCCCTGGAACCGGACACCGAAGTGCTCTACGTCAATGACGGCAGCAGAGACCGTACCATCCAGATACTGGGTGAGATCCGGGCCAGGGACGACCGGGTCGCCATCCTCAACCTGAGCAGGAACTACGGCAAAGAAATCGCCATGACCGCCGGCCTGGAACATGCCCGGGGCGACGCGGTTATCATCATCGATGCCGACCTCCAGGATCCGCCGGAACTCATCCCCGAGCTGGTGCACCACTGGCAGGACGGCTGGGACATGGTCTATGCCCAGCGGGTCGAGCGCCTGGGCGAAACCCTGCTCAAGAAGGCCTCGGCACGGTGGTTCTATCGCCTCATGCAACGGGTCG
>CAYSWG010000044.1:0-13363 GCA_964434465.1 uncultured Geobacteraceae bacterium | reverse complement strand
CCCGTAGAACTGGCCCTGGACGTAGTAGGGCGCGGGGGCATAGACCACGGGAGCACCGTAACCAACTGGGCGGTACTGGGCAGGATATGCCGGGGCGGCCACCACAGGCAAACCAATGCTGATGCCCACGCCGGGGAGCGGCAGATGCAGGCCGAAACCCGGCAGGTTAATGGATAGCCCGGCATGGGAGGCCGTGGCCACCGACCAGGTAGCGAACACCATGAGTGCTGCCAGAACAAGACGTCTTACCATGATACATCCCTCCATTCCTCGTGAGGTCCCGCACGCTTCTGGTTGAGCAACTATCGTGCAGGGTTATGCTCCTTGTGCTGCCTAGAACGAATGCTCGAAGAATGGGTTTACAAAGATTCTCCCAACTACACCTTTTTCTGCCGAGGAAATTCTGCCGCTACCCCTTTCCCAGCAGCCTGACAATTTCTTCCGTCATTACCGCAACCTGGCGCCGTATTTCCGGAACTGCCGTACACTCCAGTTCCTCACCGCGCCGCAATGTCCCCACCGCAAATAACCCCCCATGCTCAGAACCATCGCCAGACAGCAACCGGCCAGCGGGCGTTGCCCGTAAACCCAGACACAACTCGTCCGGCTGCACCAGGCAGTCAGCAAGCAGTTGGTTCAGCAATGGCGAATCGGTTCTTCTGACATTGGTAAACAGACCGGTGGCATTAACCGCCCCATCAACGTCAAGTATGGTCTCGCTGGCGCCGGCACGCAGACAGAGTCGGACACCGCTCCTTCCCGAATCCGCCAAGGGTTTAACGGCCGTCACCAGGGCGGAGATTTCCAGCAGCCTCCCCTGGGCGCGCAATGCACTGATGGTCTGAATGCTTTTCCGGCAGGAGCGGTGCAGGTGAATATTCCAGGTTGTCCGCAGATGGCGCAAGAAGCGCCGCTTATCGGCCAGCGCGAAGCCACGCCAAAGGGTAGAAGCATGCCTGTGGAGCGCATCCACCAGATCCTGCCAGAAAATGTCCGTTTTCCGTTTTTCCTGAAAAGCGCCAAGCGCCTGACGAAGAGTCGGCTGCCTCGCTGCCAGGTCGGCCGCCCACACGCGCACCTCCTCGGGTACCGGTGAAAAGCTGTCCCGGTGGGGCAGCGGAAACCGGCCATGGGGTGATAGCACCCGATAGGTTCCCGCAAATCCGGTCGCCTCCGCCTCCAGGATAACGTCCAGTGCTGTCAAGCCGCTGCCGATTATGGCCAGCGACTGCAGTTCCCGGTAGTTGGCGGCACCACACCAGGGTGAAAGGAGCAGATCGCTGTCCAGTGAGCACCGGGCGGGCAGGTTGCCAACAGCAAGCACGACGATCCGGGCCCGCACGGCAGCACCCGAACCAAGCTGCAGGACGTAGTGCCCCGCAGCCCTATCCAGGGCAACTGCCTGCACCTGTTCACGGTGCACCGTCACCATGCCGTTCGGTCGCGCCGCCAGCGCCTGATCAAAACAATCGGCGCTATATCGGCGGAACACGCCCCGCGGGATAAAATCATCGGCGGAAAAGTCCGGAGCATTTTCGGCAAGCCAGCGGACCAGTGATCGGGTATCACTCTCGGAGATGCTCATTCCCCGGGCACGCACGTTCAGGGGATGCTGGGGACAGTCGGTCCGATAGGCCAATCCGGCGCCAAGCCTGGCTTCCGGTTCCAGCAGGGCACAGCGGAAGGTGTCCGGCAAAGCTTCGTGGAACAAAAGATGCCACACGGTGCAGAGACCGCTGAACCCGCCTCCTATTATGGCAAGGTCCAGGGTGCCGGCCGACGGCTCGACGGCACCGGCCGGGGAACACGTTGTTCGTTTCACTGCAGTCACTGGATTTCCTCTCACATGAAAGCTTCCCCGGACAGAGTACGCTTCCTCTGTCCCGAAAAAGAGCGCTCCCTGTCCCGACAAAAACTCACTTACCCGCAAATGCTGCTAGTGCAGACCGGACTGGGAGAGCACCATACAAACCTCTTCCATCAGGAAACAAAGCATGGTGTCCTATTATACCCTGCCATGCAGACTTTTTTTACGAAGAATACCTTGATACGCGGATCGGAGGAGAACAGGGTATCCTTACCGACTGGCATCATGGGCACGATGAACACCCCAGCAACCCGCACATAACGTTCATGGAGTACCGCAGATGGATAGTTCCAGGAACATTCAGCCAGACCGGTTGCAGACCCCGAAACAGCCGTTATGTTAAGTTATTCGACATGAAGCGCCGGACTGCCCTAACGCTCCGACAATCCATTATAATCATAACAATTTGCAATTATTGCGTTTATTGTAACAGCAACTTTCTTGAGTTTTCATTACCTGTCGTTATTGCTTACAATTCTCCCCATTGCATGCCGGCTTTTTCATGTTAAGAAAGACGCAACACTTTCCAAGTAATTGTTTTGATTGTTCTTATTAAGTGACGTATCTGTCTGGCACCCGTGGTACGGTGATTGCAGGACCGGTGGGTGTCTTTGCTGTACTGGTGAACTGTTTTTCACTTTTTCCAAAGGAGGACATATCATGAAAAACAGAAATATGATGATGGTCATCGTCATTGCCGCCGTAATAAGTATTTTCGCAGGAACCGTCAGTGCGGCACCTGTCTACTGGACAGACTGGACGGGCACATTGAGCACTGCATCCGGGGTAGTGGGGACAATCAATGATGGATCGAACTCCATCGGCGTCACCTATATCGGCCCCTACTCCTTTGCCCTGACAAGTGGCGGGACGAACTACTGGAACCCTTCGGCGCCCTATATAAGTGCAGACGTTGACAACGCACCGCCCGCGTCCGACATCATCGCCTTGGGCACCGGCGGCACGAAGACCATCAGTTTTTCCCAAACGGTGACTGACCCGCTGATCGCCCTGGTGAGCTGGAATGGCAACACCGTCGACTTCGGGGTGCCCATCCAAGTGCTCAGCTATGGCGCAGGGTATTTTGGCAATGGAACGCCTGTAGTCAATACCGGTGGAACCGGTTTCTTCGGTTCCGGCGAAGTTCATGGCGTCATCAGGCTGCTGGGCAGCTTCGAAACCATTACCTTCACCGACACTTCGGAAAACTGGCACGGTTTCACTGTCGGCCTGGCCAGCACTGGTGAGCCGCCGACCGGTGTGCCCGAACCGTCAACGCTGTTCCTGCTGGGCGCAGGGCTGGCAGGGATAGCCTTCATTCGACGGAAATCACGCGGCTAGATCCCGCGCTGAAATAGTAGTACATTTTCGCCCACATGTCGGTGCAAAATCACCTGCGTGTGGGCTTTTTTATTGGGTCTGCGGCAAAAAGGAACGTCCGCAAATACCGTTGGTTTCCCGAAGTTTGCATATGGTTCTGGCCGAAGGGAGAACCAGTCTTAACTGTCTGGTTATATCGATAAGCTTGGTTCTCATGACCGTTATTCCGATAGGGCATGCCACAGCGGGACATCTGAACCGGTTCATTTATTATCAATAAATTTATTGGTCATTGTTTTATTCAAGAAAAATCTATCTCTGGAAGTACCCTCCGGAAACCGCCAGCATCTCCTTTCCCTCCAAGGTGCGAATCTGTCACGGTGCAAACAAAAAACCCGCTAAAGCGCAGGGTGAACCTTGCCCTTGTACCGGGTATTTTTATTCGGGACGCCAGGGGCGTCCCGGCGAAACCATTCACCCCTGCAGTTTCTTCAGGAGCAGTTCGTTCACCAGTGCCGGATTGGCCTTGCCCTTGCTGGCCTTCATCACCTGACCGACGAAGAAACCGAACAGCTTGTCCTTGCCGTCCCGGTACTGGGCCACGTTGTCCGGGTTTGCCGCCAGGACCTCGTCGATGATCTTCTCGATGGCGCCGGTGTCGGAAACCTGGACCAGCCCCTTTTCCTCGACGATCTTTGCCGGTTCCTTGCCGGTCTTGTACATCTCGTCAAACACGGTCTTGGCGATCTTGCCGGAGATGGTGCCGTTCTCCATCAGTTTGAGCATATCCACCAGCAGGGCCGGCGATACCGGACAGTCGGCAAAGGTCCGGCCGTCGTCGTTGAGGGCCCTGGTGACCTCGCCCATGACCCAGTTGGACACCAGCTTGGCCTGGGGATAGAGGGTCACACAGGCATCGAAGTAACCGGCGATCTCCCGCGAAGCGGACAGCACCTCGGCATCGTACTCGGGCAGGCCCAGTTCCGTCGTGTAACGCCGCCGCCTGGCGTCGGGCAGTTCGGGGAGGCCGCCCTTTACCTGATCGATCCAGTCGGTGGAGATGACGATGGGCACCAGGTCCGGATCGGGGAAGTAGCGGTAATCGTGGGCCTCCTCCTTGCCGCGCATGGAGCGGGTCGTGCCGCTGGCCGGGTCGAACAGGCGGGTTTCCTGGACCACCTTGCCACCGTCGTCCAAAAGCTCGGCCTGGCGCTCGATCTCGTACTCAATAGCCTGCTTGACGAAGCGGAAGGAGTTGATGTTCTTCAGCTCGGCCCGGGTACCGAATTTGCCGGAGCCAACGGGCATGAGGGAGACGTTGGCGTCGCAGCGGAAGCTCCCCTCCTCCATGTTGCCGTCGCAGATCCCCAGGTAGGTGACGATCTGGTGCAGCTTCTTGAGATACGCCACCGCCTCGTCGGCGCTTCTTAGGTCCGGTTCGGACACCACCTCCAGCAGCGGCGTGCAGGCCCGGTTCAGGTCCACATAGGACTTCTCCCCGGCATCCATGGTTTCCAGGTGGACCAGCTTGCCGGCGTCCTCTTCCATGTGAATGCGGGTGATGCCGATCCTTTTCGCCTCTCCGTCCACGTCGATGTCCAGGTGCCCGCCCACGCAGATTGGCAGTTCGAACTGGCTGATCTGGTACCCCTTGGGCAGGTCGGGGTAGAAGTAGTTCTTGCGGGCGAAGATGCTCCGGGGCGCAATGGCGCAGTCCGTGGCCAGCCCGGCCCGGATGGCGAATTCCACCACCTTCTTGTTCAGCACCGGCAGCGCCCCCGGCAGACCGAGACAGACCGGACAGGTCTGGGAGTTGGGCTCGGCGCCGAACCGGGTTGAGCAGCCGCAGAAGATCTTGGTATTGGTGAGGAGCTGGACGTGGACCTCCAGCCCGATGACGGGTTGGTATTTCATAAACACATCTCCGATGGACAATCTTGTAATATTCGCAAATCAGCTAGTGATTATTAACTGTTCTCCTTTTTCTTCGCGCCGTATCCCTTGGGGCTTTCAAGTAGCCTCAACTGGGGATCAACATGGGCATTCCTTTTGGCGACTCCATGAAATGAATTCTGCTCGACATTTTCATTGCCCCACTGGTCCCAGCCATAACGTCGGAATCTGGCGAACAATTCAAGATACGGTCCGGGCGAACATGACTCTATCAGATCGTAGAACTCGTCCGGCTTTCTTGAGTGTTCCCTTTTTCTTGAAGAAAACAGGTTCACCTGTGTTCGACCCGGATTGAGAGTACGCATGCTTCCGCGCACGCCGAAAAGTACCAGTTCTGTAACATTGCGAAAATAAAACCCAACGCCGCGGCCATCCGGGCCGCCATCTTTGCGAATTTTGTACCAGACAAGATTCGATTTGTAGGTGAATCCCCACGCTTCCATAACCTTGAGTCCCTCTTGCAGCAAAGCATTGGGAACCCACAAATAAAGATGCGACTTCGCGGCCGCAAGTTTAGCTACTGGAAGCTCCAAAATCTCTTTCAATTCCATCGTCGGATACCTGAGCAGCCGCTTGTGCTCCGGCGCCATTTTGCCCGTCCGGTTCTGGAACTGCCATGGTGGGTCAGCCAGGATTGTCGAATAGGGACCTTGTGCCTTTACCAGCAGATCTTCCGATGGATTCACTTCAGTAATGTTAATAACTTTTCCCATAGCTCAACGCTCCATAAGGACTCAGATGGTGACTGCCTCTTTGGGGATACCAATCAACAGGAGAGGACAAGGATTGCCGACTCCCCGTTGGACCCTGTCTTCCAGCTTTCGCCAGTGTGTTGTCGCCTCTCCGAACTTGTCGGAGACAAAGGCGTGCGCCCAGCCTTTCTCGAATGAGCCCTTGGAGGTTGCCGCCCTTTGAATGATCTCTAGTTGTCGGCTTGTGGGTGAGTAGTATTTACCAAGTTTGTCGATACAGTCTATACCCTCTTTTAGAGCAAACGTTTCGACAAGTTCGCGCATTGATTCATGCAGCGAAGCCCCCCTGGTAATGATAGCGCCGATTGAAATAACGCCGTCGGAATGCAGTCGTTTGAAATTTTCAAGGTCCCTGTCATAAAACGGATCCTTGTTATTCCATTCAATTTCAAGGGCAAAGGTGCCGGTCGGAAAGACTTTTACATGATCTATCTCATGGGAAATGGATTCCTTTTCCTTGCCATCAACTATTTTCTTTATCTCGAAGTTGTGCTTTTTCCAGCCATAGGTTTCAGATAATGATCTTCTCAAACGCTGTGTCAACTCCCCTTCTCCACCGCCACCATGAACCAACTCACTCACAGGGATCGTAATTTCAAGCAAAACAGATTCCAGTTCGTCGATTGCCTCCTTCATATCATGCTTGAGAATGGCTTCGGCATGGTGGAGCGTCAGAATCTGAAAGCCCTTTGACTTGATTTTTTCAAACATCGGCAACCTCACTTAGAAGCCGTTATTGCTTGGTATTTCAGGGGAATTTCCGAAAGATCAATTAATCAAAAACTAAACTGAACAGGATGTACAGGATAGACAGGATAAAATCAAAATCCTGAATAAATCAGACCGGCTCATGGTTTAAAGAGCATTCTCCTGTTCATCCTGTCCATCCTGTTAAATTGCCGCCTTTTTCTTGTGCCACTCGGTCGCCTGTTCGAAGGCATGGGCCGCCCGCAGCAGGGTTTCCTCGCCGAAGTGCTTGCCGATCAGCTGCAGGCCGATGGGGAACCCGTCCTTGCTCAGCCCGGCCGGAAGCGAGATGCCGCAGGTGCCGGCCAGGTTCACCGGGATGGTGAAGATGTCCGACAGGTACATCTGCAAGGGGTCGGCGGCCTTTTCGCCGAGGCGGAAGGCCGGGGTCGGCGCCACCGGGGTGAGGATCAGATCCACCGCCTCGAAGGCAGTGATGAAGTCCTGCATGATCAGGGTCCGCACCTTCTGGGCCTTCAGGTAATAGGCATCGTAGTAGCCGGCCGAGAGCGCGTAGGTGCCGAGCATGATGCGGCGCTTGACCTCGGCGCCGAATCCCTCGTCCCGGCTCACCATGTACATGTCCAGCAACCCCCGGGCATCCGGGTTGCGGTGGCCGAAACGGACCCCGTCGTAGCGGGCCAGGTTGGAGCTGGCCTCGGCGGTGGCCACCAGGTAGTAGACGGCGATGGCGTAGTCCGTGTGGGGGAGGGACATCTCCACGAACTCGGCTCCCAATCCGCGCAAGGTGGCGATGGCTTCATCCATGGCCTTTTTCACATCCGGATCGAGCCCCTCGATGAAATACTCTTTGGGCAGTCCGATGCGGAGCCCTTTGACCTCGCCGGTCAGCCCTTTGAGGTAGTCGGGCACCGGCGTATCGACGCTGGTGGAATCCTTGGGGTCGTGGCCGGCCACAGCGCCCAGCATGATGGCCGCATCGGTCACGTCCCGGGTGATGGGGCCGACCTGGTCCAGGGACGAAGCAAAGGCGATGACCCCGTAGCGGGACACCCGGCCGTAGGTGGGCTTGAGCCCCACGCAACCGCAATGGGAGGCCGGCTGGCGGATGGAGCCGCCGGTATCGGTGCCCAGGGTGGCGGTCGCCTGCCGGGCGGCGATGGCCGCTGCCGATCCGCCCGAAGAGCCGCCGGGAATGCATTCCGGGTTCCAGGGATTGCGGGTCTTGCCGAACCAGCTGGTCTCGGTGGACGAGCCCATGGCGAATTCGTCCTGGTTCAGCTTGCCCAGCAGGACCATCCCCCTCTCCTTCAGCTTTTCGGTGGCCGTGGCGTCGTAGGGGGGGATGAAGTTGGCCAGGATCCGGGAGGCGCAGGTGGTGGTGATCCCCTTGGTCAGGAAAATGTCCTTCAGGGCGATGGGGATGCCGGTCAGGATGTCCATGTCGCCCGAAGCGATCCGCTTGTCAGCCGCCGCGGCGTTCTTCAGCGCCTCTTCGGGGGTGATGGTGATGAAGGATTTCACCTTCTCCTCCACCGCCTCGATCCGGGCCAGAAGGGACTTCGTCGCCTCGACCGACGAGACCTCGCGCTTTTTCAGCTTGTCGTGCAGCTCATGTATGGTCAGTTCGTATAGGTCCATGGGGTTCAATCTCCATCTGATTCGTTCTATTCAATTGATCCGCACCGGTTGCTTGAACCGTGACGCGACTTTGTCCGAGAACCAGCCGTATGTAGGCGAGGTGAAGCGGTAACCGGTCCGGCTGTCCGAACCCTCCCGGGTGAGTTCCGGGCCAGTAGCGAAATGAGCCGTACAGCGGCGGTTCGTGCGACAACCGGAGTGGAACGGGAAGTTAACCGGAGCGGATTCACATCACTCAATCACCTTCGGCACCCGGAAGAAGCTCTCCGAGCGATCCGGGGCATTGGCCAGGGCATTGTCGATGCCGATGGACGGTTTCACCTCGTCCTCCCGGAAGGCGTTTTCCATGGGCACGGCATGGGCCGTGGGCACGATGCCCTCGGTATCCAGTTCCTTCAATTTATCCACATAGGCAAGGATGCCGTCCAGCTGGCTGGTGAAGAGGCTCTTCTCCTCCTCGGTCAGCTCCAGCCGGGCCAGCCGGGCAACGTGCTCGACCTCTTGGCGGGTTATCTTCATAAATGCTCCATCTATTTTGATTTCTGGGCGTTTTTTGTAGCATGAACAGGGACAAAAGACAACCGCCCTATATCCGTTCCAGGCCGGCGAAGCGCAGGAGCAGCTTCTTGGGACCGCCCCGGTCGAACCAGACGATGACCTTCTCGCCATCGCCCCGGCCTTCGATCTTGCGGATGACGCCGGCGCCGAACTTGGGATGGCTGACCCGCATGCCGATGAAAACGCCCTCCCCTTCCGGGACCATCCGCACCTCATTATCGGGCTGGGGAGTCTCCTCGGCTGTCAGGTCCAGGGAACAGCGCATGACGTCGTCCCAGCCGGAGCCGCCGGAAAGGGGTTTCTCCGTTGAAGAAGAGGCCTCGCCCCAACTGAAGCCCGACTGGTATCCCGTCTCCTGCTCCAGCAGCTCCCGGGGGATATCTCCGAGGAACCGGGACGGATTGTTGAACTGCTCCTGGCCGAAGACGTGGCGGCGGCGGGCGTTGGTCAGGTAAAGCCGCTCCCTGGCCCGGGTCATGCCCACGTAGCAGAGCCGCCTCTCCTCCTCCATCTGCTCGTGGTCCTCCAGCGACCGCACGTGGGGGAAGAGCCTCTCCTCCATGCCGGTCATGAAGACGACGGGAAATTCCAGCCCCTTGGCCGCATGGAGAGTCATCATGGTCACGGAATCACGGTTCCGGTCCCCCCGCTCGATGTCCGAAATCAGGGCAACCTGCTCCAGGTATGCCGACAGCCCCTTCTCCTCCGAGGTCCGCTCGAAATCCTCCAGGGCGGCCAAAAGTTCCTGGAGGTTGGCCAGCCGGTCCCGGGCCTCTTCGGTCCGCTCCTCCTTCAGCCTGGCCTCGTAGCCGGTCCCGTCGATGACGCGCTTGGCCAGCTCCGACAGGGGAACGGTCTCCACCAGGGCGGCAAAGCCGTCCATGAGCGCCACGAAGTCAGCAACCCTGGTCCGGGGACCGCGGGAGAGAGTGTCGTCCTGGGCGGCCCTTCGCATGGCCTCTCCGAAGGTGACACCCGCTGCCGTGGCCGCCTCGGCGATCTTCTCGATGGACGTGCCGCCGATCCCCCTGGCCGGCGTATTGATGATCCGCTTCAGCGAAACCTCGTCGGCCGGGTTGTCCAAGACCTTCAGATAGGCGATGATGTCCTTGATCTCCATCCGCTCGTAAAAGCGCATGCCGCCCACCATGTGATAGGCGATCCCGGCGCCGATCAGGGCATCCTCCAGCACCCTGGACTGGGCATTGGTCCGGTAGAACACCGCCATTTCCGCCAGCCGTCTTCCCCCGTCGCCATGGCGCTCGATCTCACGGCAGACGAAACGGGCCTCCTCCCGCTCGTTGTCCAGGCGGCGGTAGACGATCCGGTCGCCGGAAGGATTCTCGGTCCAGAGGGTCTTCCCCTTGCGGCCCCGGTTCTTCCTGACCACCGCTCCGGCCGCGGCCAGGATGTTGGAGGTGGAGCGGTAATTCTGCTCCAGCTTGACCACGGTGACGCCGGGAAAATCCTTCTCGAAATCCAGGATATTGCGGATATCAGCCCCGCGCCAGCGGTAGATGCTTTGATCGTCGTCGCCCACCACGCAGAGGTTGCGGCGCTCCCCGGCCAGGAGCCGCACCAGACGGTACTGGATCGGGTTGGTGTCCTGGTATTCGTCCACCAGGATCCAGCGGTACCGGTCCCGGTAGCGTTCCAGCACGTCCGGAAACTCCTCGAACAGGCGGACCGTCAGCATGATCAGGTCGCCGAAATCCAGGGCGTTGCACAGCCGCAGCCGCTTCTGGTAGGCGGCGTAGACCCGGGCGATCATCTCACCGGCCGGATCGGACGTGGGCAGGGCCTCAGGGATCCGGCCAGCGTTCTTGCAGTCGTCGATGGCGGCGGCGAACATCCGGGGCGGACATTTCTTTTCGTCGATATTGAACTCCCGGATGATATCCTTCAGGACGCGCTCGGCATCCCTGTCGTCATAAATTGCAAAATTTGATACGTATCCCAGGTGCTGGATATCCCTGCGCAGGATGCGGACACAGGCCGAGTGGAAGGTGGCGATCAGGGGGGCTTCCGCGTGGCCGAGCAACTTCTCCACCCGCTCCTTCATCTCCGCCGCCGCCTTGTTGGTGAAGGTCACGGCCAGAATATGCCAGGGCTGTACGCCGACCTCGCGGATCAGGTGGGCGATGCGGTGGACAATGACCCGGGTCTTGCCCGAGCCCGCGCCGGCCAGAATCAGGAGCGGCCCCTCTCCGTGGAGCACCGCCTCCCGCTGGCGGGGATTGAGATTATGCATGAGATTCATTGGAATTCCCCGGTCTGCTTTTCGAACACCTTCCATTTATAGCACGGAGCACGCGCCGAGGCGGATATTTTTTCGGCTACGCTCCCACTCGGCTCATCGCCGGCACGGGAACACGAATCAACAGACACTGGCCAGAGGAGTTGTCTTTTTTCCGGTACCTGTGCTAGAAGGAAAAGGAAAGATCATCCTGAGAGGAAACAGAACCAATGATTACAACCTCTGATTTCAAAAAGGGGCTCGTCATCCAGGTCGACGGCGCGCCCTGCCTGATACTCGACGTGGCCTTCCAGTCACCATCCGCCCGCGGGGCCAACACCATGGTCAAGACCAGGTACCGCAACCTCCTCACCTCCCAGGTGCTGGAAAAGACCTTCCGCTCCGGCGACAAATTGGACGAGGCCGATTTCGAGCGCCACAAGGGGCAGTTTCTCTACGCCGAGGGTGTCAGCGGCATCTTCATGGACCTGGAAAGCTACGAACAGTTCGAAGTGGCCGAGGATCAATTCGCATCCCTGTCGCCATACCTCCTTGAGGGAACCGAGGTGATCCTCGGCCTGTTCCAGGGGAGGCTGGTGAACGTGGACCTCCCCATGGTCGTGGAGCTGCTGGTGACCGAGACGGCGCCCGCCCTCAAGCACGCCACCGCCCAGGCCCAGACCAAGGAAGCGATCCTGGAAACCGGGCTGAAGATCCAGGTCCCGCCTTACCTGGAAGCAGGGGAAAAAATCAAGGTGGACACCCGCGACGGCAGGTTCATCTCCAGGGCGTAGCAGGCGGGCGCGGGAAAATTCTGTTGACACGAAGTGGAAATGAAGCTATAAGATGAAGCCTCATTCGCCCAGGTAGCTCAGTCGGTAGAGCAGAGGACTGAAAATCCTCGTGTCGGCGGTTCGATTCCGTCCCTGGGCACCACTTGATAATCCAGCCAAATCCGGCTTGGCACGAAAAGCCCCTAGAAATAGGGGCTTTTTCTTTTAGTATTGTCCAATGCAATCCGCTTTGGTATACTGAAATCCGAGGTTTTTGGGGGCGTATGGGGAGCGATAAAGCCCCCATGAAGAATAGCAGGCCCCCAAACGGAGGATAAGGCCATGCCGAAGAGGATCATTCCTTTATCCGCCATAAAAATCGACAAGGCAAAACCCCAGGAAAAAGAGGTCAAACTGTATGACGGTGGGGGCCTTTTTTTGCTGATTACCCCCTCCGGCGGAAAGCTCTGGAACCTCAAATACAGGTATGGCGGCAAAGAAAAAAAGTTGGCTTTGGGCGCCTATCCGGTAGTCTCCCTCGAAGCCGCCAGGCAGCGCCGGGAAGATGCCAAGAGGTTGCTGGCAAACGGTGTGGACCCGGGAGCGATGAAAAAGCTCTTGAAGTCCGCCGCAAAAGACAAAGCCGCGAATACGTTTGAAGTAGTGGCCAGAGAATGGCATCACAAATTTTCCTCCGCCGGTAAATGGTCGCCGAAACGTGGTGCCGATATCCTCCACCGTCTTGAAAAAGACATTTTCCCTCCCCTGGACTCCCGCCCCATCTCCGAGATCAAGCCGCTGGAACTCCTCAAGGTCCTGGAACGCATAGCCGGTCGCGGCGCACTCGACACGGCTCACCGCCTGCGGCACCATTGCGGGATGATTTTTCGTTACGCCGTGGTGACGGAGCGGTCCGAGCGCGATATCGCATCTGACCTGAGGGGGGCATTGCCCCCGGTCAAGAATGGGCACCATGCCGCCCCAACAACCCCGGAAAAACTCGTTCAACTCCTCAGGGCAATAGATGCCTATGAGGGCAGCTATACCGTCAAGTGCGCCCTCCAGCTCCTCCCTCTGTTTTTCTGCAGGCCGGGGGAACTGAGGGCCGCCGAATGGACCGAGATTGATCTCGACAATGCCATCTGGGAGATCCCCGCAACCCGGATGAAGATGAAACAGCCCCATATTGTCCCCCTGTCCAGGCAGGCAATTGCCGTTCTGGAATCCCTGCGATCTCTCACCGGGTCCGGCAAGTACCTCTTTCCCTGCCAGCGTTCCGCACATAGATGCATGAGCGACAACGCCTATAACGCGGCCTTGCGCCGCATGGGATTTTCCAAGGATGAGGCGACTGCCCACGGATTCAGGGCAACGGCTCGAACCATTCTCGATGAGGTGCTGCGCGTGCCGGTTGTGCTGATCGAGCATCAACTCAGTCACTCCGTTCGTGACCCCCTTGGAAGGGCCTACAACCGAACCTCCCACCTCGATGAACGTAAAAAGATGATGCAGACATGGGCCGATTATCTGGACGGACTCAAGAGCGGGGCGAAGG
>CAYSWG010000043.1:0-13490 GCA_964434465.1 uncultured Geobacteraceae bacterium | reverse complement strand
GGCAATGGTGCCGAACTCCGCCTTGAGACCATAGGTCCAGCGATCATTGGGCGAAAAGTCAAGACCAAAGGCATTGACCAGACTTTCCGCACCGGCGCCATGGGTTGCCTTTGTTTCGCCGTAGAGACCCATCCGGTCAGTTACCCGATACTTGCTGCCCAGCACCAGGGTGTTATAACGCCCCCGCAGGTTACTGTCAGGCCGATCGGTCTCCATGGTATAGGTCAGATAGACATTGCTCCGGTCATTGACCCGGTAATCACCGCCAAGGACACCGCCGAAACCGCCGTCACCGCCCGAAAGCTCACCAGTGAAGCGCAGGCGATCCGTTGCCTGCCAGCCACCACCCAGGCCAACCCGGTCATTGTCGTGGCGGTTGCCCGAACGTGCCACCGTCCCCTGGAGGAAGCCGTACAGGTCCCAGGCTACGGGTACCGGTACCGACCCCGCCGTGCCGACCGCCAGGGGTTTGTAATGAATGCGGCCCTGCAGATCGGTCCGCTCGCCGTTTTCCGAGAGAATGCTGCTGGCATTGGCCACTGTAGTACGTCGGTCATCGTTGCGCAGGGCCAGGCCCAGGAGCCACTCGCTGGCAAGCTGCCAGAGGACGGCGCCCTCAACACTGCGCGCCGACTGGGAATCGCTTTCCCGATAATCCCCTTTGACCTCCACCTGGACGAACTTCCCCAGGGGCAGGGACAGGCGACCGCCGACCCGGCGCTCCGCCTCGCCGACGGTCAACTCACCGGGACCGGAAAAACCCTGATCCTTGTCCAGCCAGTAGAAGCCCACCTTCCCGTCCAGCGCCGGTGCAAGATCAGCAAGGCGAACCTGGGCCTCCACCCGCCTGGCGTCGGCCCGCTCACCAACGGCTCCGGACGTGATGAACTCGAAACCACCGGTAACTGAATTCTGTTGCTCGGCACCGGGCCCCTTGGAATGGGCGATCTCGGCCTTCACGTAGGTTTCCGGGGTATAGCGAAGGGTCACATCCACACCGCCGAGCCGCTGCTCCTGCTCGTTGTCACCCTGCTTGTAGCCGGTCAACCCCAGGCGCAGATAGTCGGAAAACCAGTAGGCCCCGCTGAAACCGAGGACATAGCCGTCAATTTCCGTCACCCCCGGCACATATTCGTAGGTAGTCACCAGGTAGACCGGGTTGCCCGGCACGCTACCGGTCTGGATCAGGGAAGCAGTACCGGACACCGACGAAAGGGGTGTTCGGAGCAGCAACCGACCCTGCAGGGAATTCAGGTCATAATCCTGAGCCGCCACCAACTGGGATCGCTCCAGCACCATTCCCGAATCCCGGTCCCGCACTTCAGCCCAGACCCGTTCCGAGCCGACGGTGATGTCCTGGTGGCGGAGGTAGTAGAGGGATCCGCCCGTGGCCCGGAATTCATCCCGGGCCTGAAGCGTTCCCGGATCGGCGGCAAAGGCCTCCAACGTCCCGCGCTTCTCGCCATGGCGGGTTATGGACGGTGTCTGCAGCAGCAAGCGCCCGCCGTAGAGGGACCGGGCATACTGGGTCAGTTCGCTGCCGCTCCAGCGGGTCTGGAAATTCCCCCACAGCACCTGGGAATCCCCCCGCTCCAGTCGCACGTAGAATTTCCCCCGGGTCGGCGCATCCTCCTCCAGAGTACTGTCGTCACCATACACCGGATAGTAGCGGTCCGGGTCGATTCTTCTCAGGAGGTAGCGGGGATCCTTGGAGGTGAAATTCCGGAACAGGTCCTCCACCGGCTGTTCCATGGTGTCAGCGCTGGCCGTCAGGAGATACTCCCCCTTGATTTTCCCCTTCAGGTAGAAGGCGCCGCGGCCGTCGATATAGGTCTTGTCGTCATAATGGTCATGGTCGGCATTGACCAGGGCGGCCGGCCCTGTGGTGTGATTCTCCCCAACGGTAAAATCACCGATCGCCACATAAAACCAGTCCTGGTCGGGAATGGAAATATTCCGGGAAAAAACCGCCTGACGTCCATCGGGTTCACGCACCGCGACGCTGACCGTATGGGGACCGGCCGGCAGAATCTGCCGCAGGGCAAAAGAGCCCTTGCTGTCCACCGGTACCGTCAGCCCCAGGGTGCGTACCGTCTGGTCCGGGCGAATATTCGTGCCGTTGACCGTTACCGTGCCACCGGAAACCGGAATGGTGGCACGGGTTCGAGAATCCTGACCCCAGCCGGCCAAACGCTCCCGGGCGGCGGCTGTCAGATCGCCGTGCGGCCGGGGCGCATTCATCAGTCGCAGCGGTTTGAACGCGGTTTCGTCGAAGCGGCCCTGCCTGTCATACACCCGCAGCAGGAAGGACAACTCCGCCGGCGCATCGGCCGGTGCTACCCAGGTCAGCGGCGTGTCCCAGGACGTCACCGGCAGGATCGCCAACGGTGTGCCTTCGGGGCGGGGCCCGCTGAATACCCGTAATTCCGCCGACACGATCCAGGCCAGGTAGTTGCTGTAAACGCCGAACTCCACCGGTGCGCCGCGCTGCGGGCCGTCGGGATAGGACCAGGCATTCAGGGCTGGTCTGGTCTGCAGCGGATCAAAGCGCACCTGAATGTCGCTTTTCTCCAGGCTGACATCCACGCAACGCTGGCGATCCGCTTCCGGCATGAGACTATCGGCAACCACCGGCTGTCCATCCACGGTTATACGAAACGGCAGATCATTGCGGTCGGCCGTTTCGGCCGGGCCGCACAGAGGTCGTGGTTCACGTGCCGGAACCGTAACCGTGGGGACCGAATGCACTGCCGGAGCCGGCCGTTCCTCATCATACCAGAACGCTATCTCCGCACGACGGTTGCGGGCCCGCCCCGCAGCCGTACCATTTTCGGCAATGGGCATGGTCTTGCCCCTGCCGCTGGATGATACCGCCGCTTCGCCCAGTCCGAGGGACTGAAGCAGGTAACCGGCCACCGCTCTGGCCCGCGCCTCGGATAACTGCTGATTGCTGGCGAAGCGGCTCCCCATGAGCTTCTGACCGATACGCACGTTGTCCGTATGACCGACCACGGCCAGCCGGATATTCTTCTTGTCCCGGAGCAGGGCAGTTACCTGGTCGAGACGACCCCTGGCCTCCGCCGACAGAGCATCACTGCCCGAAGCGAACAGGGCGCCGGTCCTCGTATCACCCAGACGGACCACCAGGGCTGGAGCAGGTTGGGAAGATGCGGCAGAAGGTTCATGAGCAACCGGACCCGAGGGCAAACCCTGGGCCGGTACGGCATGGGAACCGGAAAAGGAATTGCCGAACCAGACGTTTCGTTCACTGCTGGGCGGCAGGAATTCCAGGTACACACTGCTGTTGTCGACCCGCTTTCCGGCGTCAGCCCCACGACACGGCACGGCCGCGCCCGTTTGTGGATCACGGCACGGTGCACAGCTGGCAGTACGGTCAGTGCAACCGGACGAAGCGGGCGCGAAGCTGTTCCCTGCGGCAGCGTTTACCGCGATGGCAAGAGTAAAGGCCAGGGCAATGTTCAGGATGGATGCTTTCATCGGCTGACCTCCACCAGTTCGGTTTCTACGGCAAGGGGATAGCAACACTGCATTTCCTTCCATCGTTCTCTGATCAGGTCGGCCAGATGATCAAGACGCTGTCCGGCCACATGGCGATCAACAGTTCCCAGCCGATAGGCAAGCCTGAGAACACTCGGTTTGGTTTTCAGCTGCTCGGGAAGTTCGCTAAAACGCCGGGCCCATTCCGGCAGCAGTTCATCACCGTCAGCGGCAAAAGCCGCGTCACTGACCTCGACCCGTACCACCCGGTGAATGGTTGCCCCAAAGTTGATCTTGCTCATCTTGCCCCGGGTCAACCGGACAACCCGAGGGTTTTCGGTGGTTACCCGATAGCCGGACGGTAAAGTCCGCTCATCCAGCTTCATAATGAAGTTGGAGCCCCGGTCCATTTGGGGGATGGCGGCGCAGGCCACGTGGAAACGCCCCTCGGCGTCGGTGGTGATCAGCCACCCCTTGGCCGTGGCAACCCGCACATTGGGGATGCCCGGTTCACCGTCGTCCTGGTAACCGTTGGCGTTGCCATCATCGAACACCTTGCCGATAACGTCGCTGCAGTCGAAGGTGGGGTCGGGAACGATGCGCACCGCTGCCTGACCCCGGTTGGATACCGCATCGCTGGTAAAGGAGTTGATGGCCCAGGCATAGTTGGTATAGACGCCGTCACTGACACCGGTACCGACCGTCAACACCAGGGTGAAGACTTTCTCTTCACCGGCCGTGAAGGTCAGCCCCGGCCAACGCAGGGTGCGACCATCCACCGTCGGCGCCGCGGGCAGCCCGTTGATCCTGGCGCTGCCGGAACGGTACTTGAAGCCGGACGGCAACTGATCCACGAGAATAATATTGGGGACCGTGGCGGACAGGGTATTGCGCACCCTGATCGTATAGGGCACCAGGTCGCCCCGGACCACGTTCACCAGGGGCGTGGTCTTGGTTACCACGAGGGCACCGGACAGGATCGGGTCCACGGGAATATGGTTGTTAATGATGTTCGGCGATGCACTGCTGAGATCAAAAGAAAAATAGTAGGTGGTCGGCTGGACGCCCGTGGGCGGCGTAGCCTGACTCTGGATGATGCCCGATCCCGGGACATAGGGACCGGCCGTTGCCGGAATAATCGTCGATTCGCCCGGCAGGTAGCCCGCGGGCGGCGTCACGGCAAGGGTATACACTCCGGCAGGTGCCGAGGGCAGGAGCAGGAATTGGTAATACCCGTCGGTACCGGTCGTCTGGGTCTGGTTGCCGCTGCCTCCCACCAGATGAATGGCCGGATCAAACCCCGCCGGTCCACTGATAGCGACACCAGCCCCGGCCACCGGCTGTCGGGTGATGGAATCGTAGACCACACCGCTGGGATCCACGGGAAGACTCTGCTGGGGATAGCTTTCCCCGGCCAGGAGGGTCAGGCTGTTCAGGGTGCCGTCTCCTGCCGAAGCACCGGCCGGATTTGCCGTTGGGTCAACAACGCCGTTGCTGAAGGACAGCCCCTGTTCGTTGGGCACCCCATAGCCGTAGATATACCCGCCGGAAGGCTCCCGAAAGCGGATCTGGTATCCGGAGGCAGGCGGCAGATTCGTGAAGGAATAGGCGCCGGAACCGTCCGTGGTCGTGGCGGCAACCAGGACCCCATTGAGCAGCAGTTCGACGGTCCAGCCACTCAGCAGCTGTTCGCCCCCATCAAGGACCCGGTCATGGTCCGTATCACGCCAGACCGTTCCCGAAACCGCCGCTGATGCGGCAATGGGTGTCGGATCGCTGGCCGTGTTGTCCCCGTCGAAACCGGGCGGTTCACCGCCGCCGGAAACCGTGACCGTATTGGTCAGGACCTGGCCGACCAGCCCGGCGTCAACCGCCACCCGCAGGGTAATAACCGGCGCACTGCCGCCGGCCGGGATGGCCGTACTGGTCGTGCAGGTTACCGTCTGCCCGGCCACGGAGCAGCTCCAGCCGCTCCCGACAGGTGTCGCCGCAGCGGTAATCCCTGTCGGCAGGGTATCAACGGCGGTCACCGTGCCGCTGGTGGCGACCGTGCCATGGTTGCTGACCGTAACGGTGTAGTAGCCGGTTGATGACCCTGCACCCAGCGAATTCGGCGTATGGGTCTTGGCAACCCCCAGGTCTGGAGCCGCTCCGGGTTCTTCGGCAAAATTGTTGTCGGCCGAGACCGTATTGGCGCCGACCAGGCTGATGCCGCTGATGGCGCTGCTCGTAGCCGTGGGGTTTGTGCCGCTGCCGCCGGTGCTGCCTGCCAGCGTCTGCCCATTGCTGGTGCCGGTCGGCTGATTGGGCTGGGTAACCGTATAGGTACCCTCCGGCAGGTCGGAAAAGGAGTAGTCGCCGTCGGACGCCGTCGTGGTTGTTCGGCTGACGGCATTACCATTCACATCCGTTCCGTTCAGGTTGATCGTCTGGCCGCCGATACCATGATCGGGGCCGTTGCTGGTTCCGTTGTTGTCATAATCCAGGAAAACTGCTCCCGACAGGGAGCGGCTGTTGGGAATCTCGGCAAAGTTGTTGCCGGTCGCCGCGGTATTGGGCGGCAGTATGATGCTGTTGATCCGACTGGGTGTTGTCGCCACGCCCGTGGCCGTGCCCGGCGTCCCACCGTTGGCCACGGCTCCGGCCGTGGTAATGCCGTTGGATGTGTCGGCGGGCTGGGAGGGTTGGCGTATTGAATAGGCGCCCGGTTCAAGATTGGTGAAGTTGTAATTGCCGTTTGCGTCTGTCGTTGTCGTCGCAATGACGTTTCCGCCGTTGTCCAGGAGGTCGATGACTACTCCGGCAATGCCCGTATCAACGCCGTTCTGTTCACCGTTGTTATTCTGGTCCAGGAATACCGTGCCGGAAATGCTCGACAGGACCACTTCGGCAAAGTTGTTGCCGGTGGAGCCGCTGACCTCGCCACCGCTGCCATCACCGTTCAGGACGATGCCGGTGATCTGGCTGGTGGTCGTGGTGGGGTTTGCGGCCGTTCCCGCGGTACCGGTACTGCCGGCCACTGAAGTGATCGTTCCGGCAGTGGTGATCCCGTTTACGGTGCCGGTCGGCTGCACCGGCTGACAGACCGAGTAGGTGCCGGCGGCCAGACCGGAAATGAGATAATTGCCCAGCACATCGGTGGTTGTCGTGGCGACGAGTCCGCCACTGCAGCCTGAACCGCTGCGCAGTTCCAGGGTATTTCCGGTAAGGGGCGTGTCAGTGCCGCTCTCAAAGGTTCCATTCGGCGTAACGCTGTTATCCTGGAAGACCCGACCGGAAATGAAGCCGAGGGTGCTGACGGTCAGCGTGGCATTGGCCGGTTGCTGGTTGTTCCCCAGATTGGTCTGCAGGCCCCCGGCGGCAATGGTGTTGGTATGGACGCCGGCCGTGGTGCCGGTCACGTTGACGCTGATTGTACAGCCGCCGGCCGGGATCTGGGCGCCGCTGGCATAGGTTATGGTGCCGCTGCCGGCGGTTGCAGTAACCGCCCCCGGGCAGGTTTTGTTTACGCTGGGCGCTGCAGCAACCACAATCGCTCCCGGTGCAGTCGGCAGCGTGTCGATCAGGGCCGATGTCAAGGTAATTGCCGAGCTGTTCTCATTGCCGAGAACAATGGTCAAGGTGGACGTACCGTTCGGCGGGATGACCGCCGGTGAAAACTGCTTACTGACGGTGGGCGGTGTAGAGACGATCAGCCGGGCGCTGGTCGGCTCCTCGCTGCGCACCCCTTCGAAGGAGGTCACCGCTCCGGCGGGGATATTATTGGTATACTCCCCGGAAACATTGCTCAGCACGTCTACCGTAACGGTACAGGAACCGCCTGCCGGGACCGTCGCCCCGCTAAGCCGGATGGCCGTTGCCGAGGCCGGCGCCAGAACCGCCCCGCCCGCACAGGTGGTGGACGCGTTGGGAGTCGTGGCAACGGTGAGGCCGCTCGGCAGGGTATCCGTCAGGGCCACCGCCGTCAGAGGAGCGGCATTGGGGTTATCGAGACGGATGGTCAGGGTTGCGGCACTGCCCGGCGTACGGTTTGCCTCACCGGTAGTGAAGCCCACCGGATTGCCTGCATCCAGGGTGAAACCGGCAATGGCCTTGTGCACCACCAGGGGCGATTTGACACGGAGGGTGTCGCTGGTCGGTTGTGAGTTACTCACCGTGGAGCCACCCGAGGTGGCGGTCAGATCACCGGCAGCAATGACGTTCACATAGTCGCCCTGGGACGCTGCCACCACATCGATCTCCCCATAGCAGGATGCTGCCGTGCCAGCCGATGCTGCAGCAATGGTGCCGCCGGTCAGCTGGACCTGGTCCGTAGCCGGTGCGGAAAACGTCCCCCCGGCGCAGGTCGTAAGGGGGTTGGCACCGCTGGGCACGGTCAACCCGGCCGGCAGGGTATCGATCACCGCCAGGTTGCCCATGGGCAGGCTGGTGGGGTTAAAGAAGGTGATGCGCAGCCGGGAGCGTTCGCCCGGCTTGACTGTGTTGGGCGTAAATTGCTTGACGATACCGATATTGCTTTGGGTGGCGAGGCTCGTCGTGGCTTGGCCGCTGTTGGACAGGCCCTGATCCGTAGTGATTGCCCCGGCAGGGATGAAGTTGGTGATGCCGCCAACCGCCGAAGACGTGACATTGACACTGACTGTACACGATGCCGCCGAGGCCAGAGACACCCCGGCAAGACTGACGCTGCTGCCACCGGCCAACGCCGAAACAACGCCGCCGGGACAGGTGGTGACTGCCGCCGGATTGGCCGAAACAACCATGCCGTTGGTCGCAGCGCCGGCGGTACCGTCAGCGGTAAAGTAATCAGTCAGTCCCATCCCGCTGACCGCCTGGCTGCCGTTGGTGATGGTAATGGTCAACTGACTCACCTGACCGGGAAAGGTCAACGTGCCGGGGCTGGTCGCTTTGGCGACTTGCAGGTCGGTCGGCGCCGCAGAAACAAGCGTCGCCGTAACGGCCGTCTGGTTACGGATCCCGCCATCGGCCGTTATGGAGCCGACCGGTATGGTGTTGGTCCAGTTGCTGCCACCCGTGGCCACCACGTCGAAGAGCAGATCACAACTGCCGTTGCCGGCCAGGCTTGCACCGGTCATGGCCAGAGAGGTTGATCCCGCCACCGCCGTGATGGTCGGACTGCCGGCACAGGTTGTGTAGGCGTTGGGGCTCGGCGCCAGCACCATACTGGTCGGCAGCGGGTCGCTGACACTCACATTGGTGAGGGATGTCGCCCCCGAATTGGCCAGGCGAACCGTCACGGTGGAGCGACCGCCCGAGGATACGCTGGCCGGACTAAAGCTCTTGGTAGCGGAAAGTGATGACGTGTAGGTAATTCCAGCGGTGGCAGTGGCAGTAACCGGGTGCGTACTGCCATTGGCATAGGTTTCGTTGGCGCCAACCGTGGCAATATTCGTGTAGGTTCCCGCCGCTGCGACCACGTCAACCTGAACCCGGCAGCTTCCGGCAGTACCGGCACCGATGACGCCCGAAGCAGCACCCCGGGCAGGAACGGTGGCGCCATTCATGGCCAGGGACGTGGACCCGGCAACTGCCGTAATGGTCGGGCTGCCGCCGCAGGTCGTCACGGCATTGGCCGGGTTGGCGATCTGCATCTGGGTGCTGCCGGCAAGGGGGAGCGTATCCGACACGGAGACATCGGTCAGCGGATTGGCGGAATTATTGGTTAAGGTGATTGTCATCCGCGTTGTAGTCCCTTCGCTGAGGGGACCAGCCGGGCTGAACGCCTTGGCGGCGCTGAGAACCGTGGTGGATACCGCGCTGTTTCCCGAAGAAGCAGCACCGCCGTTGCAAATTCCCGTTCCGTTGTCCGTGCAAACCGATCCGGCGGCAACCGTATTCACCGTAGAGCTGCCATTGGCAGCTGCCGTACTGACCATGGCATAGAAGGTTACAGAGCAGCTGCCCGGTGTACTGGCACCCGTCCGGGCCGCCAGGGGATCAACCGTGAACGTCAGGGCTGAATCGCCGGTACTGTTGGCCGTAGTCAGGGAGCAGCTGCTGGTGGGCGTATAGGTATTGCCGTTGATTACCCCCGTCAGGTAGGTCATGCCGGCGGGCAGGGTCTCCTGGATGCGCACATTGTTCATGACCGAGGAGGACCAGTTCTGCACGGTGATGGTATACTGCACCGGATTGCCGGGCCGGGGATTGCTGGAATTGTTTGTTTTCAGCACGCGCAGGGTATCGGCCACCAGAATGGTTGCCGTACGGCCTTGACTGACCACACCAGGTGTGGAAACGCCGACGGCCCCCTGGGGAATGGTGTTGGTGTAGGTAACCGGCGTATTGTCCGCCTGGGTGGTCGCCGTAAAGCTGGCCGTCACCGTACAGGAGCCCCCGGTGGGAATGGTGCCGCCGGTGAGGCGCACACCACGATCGTTGCCGCTTACCTGAAGTATTGAGGCTGATCCACCGCAGGTATTCCCGACGCTGGTTACCAGGAGCCCCCGGGAAACGTCGGCATTGCCGATACCGTCAATGGGGGAATCGTCAAAGGTGGTTACCGGCAGGTCCGATGTTGCCCCATTGCTCAGGGTAATGGTCATCGTACCCGCTTGGCCGCTGGCCAGGGAGGCCGGCGAAAAGCTCTTGGTCACGCCCAAAGGCGACGTAACCGTGACATTCGCCGTGGCATTTGCCGCGGCAGGAATGCCGATGTCATTGCTGAACTGGGTCAAGCGGTTGATGGTGTTGGCTTGGGCACCGGTCGTGTAGCCGCCGTTGGTGCTGGCAGCGTTAACACTGACCGTGAACGTACAACTGCCGTTGGTGGAACCGGACCGGGCCGGGATCGTCCCGCTACCGATGATGGTGGTCTCCCCGGCACCCGGCGCAAAGGTCGGCGCCGACCCGCCATTATTGCAACTGGCCGTGGCATTGGGTAAAGCGGCAACCTTGATGATGCCGGCTCCGCCCAACTGTGGGAACACATCGGTGAAACTGAAGTTGGGAATGGCGACCGGGTTGCCGTTGGTGACGGTCACCGTCAGGGTCGTGGCAGCACCACCCAGGGAGAGGACAGATGAGCCAAAACTCTTGCTGATGCCCGGCTGGGTCAGGGCACGGACGTTGATGCTCTGACTCACCAAACCCACATTGGCCACCGGGTTACCGTCATCGCCGGTTACAGCGCCACTGGCAATGGTGTAGGTGTAGGTTGCCGTTGCACCACTGGAGGTGCCCGCAGTCACCGGGACGATGATGGTACAGGTGCCGTCGGTGGAGTTGGCCCGGGCAGGAACACTGCCGCCGGCCAGCGCTATGGTCTGCGTGTCAAGGTCTGCAGTGAGTGTGCCCGTCCCCGGACTGGTCGTCGGGCCACCCGGATCGGTGCAGGTATATGAAGCGGCACCGGCAATCTGCAGGCCGTTGGGCAGGGTGCCCGGCAGGCTGTTGCTGAACGCCACCCCGCTGATGGGCGCAGCTTCATTGTTGTTGGAGAGGGTAATCTGCAGGCGTGTCGTTTCCCCAGGGTAAATGTCGGTGGGGTCGCCGCTGACCAGGGTAACCGACGTGCCGAGCCCGGCCCAGACCGGTGCAGCACCATACAGCACCAGTGCCAGCAGAAACGCTACGAGCGGCAGTCCTTTGCGGCGCGATTTCCTCACGTGCCCGAAAACAGTGGAACGAGACCACGATTTCCGACAAGCACCAACCCATTCCACACATTGATTCACCACCACGAGCACCTCCGTTCAGGGATTGCACCAGGAGTAAGCCAGCATGCCGTTCTGACCGGCAGCATCGTCTCCCGGGCACTCCGAAAAAACGTAAAGAAACGTAACACCACCGGCACGTTTCTTCTAATGAATTTACAATTCTTCAAGTTTGTTTATATATCCCATACGACTCTGTAGCGCAACCAATACTTGCCACCATACGACTGAATCTACAAAAGGGGCTCACACGAACACAAAAGCTGGAAAATGGCGAAGAACACCCCATCACAGAGTCACCGCCTCATCCGCTTCGATTATTCGGCCCAGTTGCTCTGCAACGGCACAATCATTTTCGCGGGAAGCTATCCACTACGCCGCATTACGAGATGTTTCCGGTCAACTGAGCCGCCCGCCATCCCGGGATAAGTACGGGACACGGGCTGACAACCTTGCGGTTTTTCGCGGCAATGCATATACTGGCCGAACAATGGTACAATTCAATCGTTTCAGCCGCACACCGTTGTATGAGATCCCCCGATGCAGATGGTTATCGTCATCCCCCGGAGCGGTGGCGGGATCGCCCCCTGTTATCCGCCCGGCACCCATGGAAGAGCGGACTCTGCGGCTTGAGGGGTCGGCAACCGCACCGCAAACCTGACGCAACAGAACAGGTCACGCAGGAGTCAACGTGTCCGAAGCTTGTGAGACACCCTCACCATGATCGGCAGAAGTCCTTACAGGAGCACCCATGAGTAGCAGCAATCCCCGCCAGGCCGCCCTGGAAATTCTCTTGCGCATCGACAGGGAACAGTCCTACGCAGACCTGCTCATTGATCAGGAGCTGTCTAAAGGCGTACTGCTGGGGCCCGATCGGGGCCTGCTGACCGAGTTGGTGTTCGGCGTGCTGCGCCGGCGCGGCAGCCTTGACCACATTATCGACGCCTTTGCCAGTCAGAAGTCGTCAAAGCTGGAGCGGGCCGTTCTTGTTCTGCTGCGGCTCGGCCTCTACCAGGCCCTGTTTCTGGACCGCATCCCCGTTTCGGCGGCGGTCAACGAAACGGTGAAGCTGGCCAAGGCAGCAGCCCCCCACGCCGCCGGCTTTATCAATGCCGTGCTGCGTCGGGCAGATCGGGAACGGCAGACAATCCCCTGGCCCGACCGGGACACGGCAACCGTTGCGTTTCTGGCTGCCCGCTACTCCCAGCCCCGCTGGCTGGTTGAACAGTGGTTGACGCAGCTGCCCCCCCATGAAGTAGAACAGTTGGCCGCGGCCACGCTCGAACCACCGGCCCTCACCCTTCGCGTCAATACTCTGAAGATCAGTCGCGAAGCCTTGCTGGAGCAGCTGCGGGACAGCGGCATAGCCAGCCGCTGCACGGACTATGCACCGACCGGCATCCACATTCTCGCCCCGGTTCACCCCACACAGTTGCCCGGCTTCGCCGAAGGGCTGTTTACGGTGCAGGACGAATCTTCACAATTAGCCTCCCTGCTCCTGGCACCCAGCCCCGGACAACGGGTGCTGGACCTGTGCGCCGCGCCCGGCGGCAAAGCAGCGCACCTGGCGCTGCTCATGAAGAACAACGGCACAGTACTTGCTTGTGACAAGGACACGAGGAAACTGCCGCGCATCACCGAGACAGCGGCACGGCTCGGCATCACCACCATCGACACCATGGTCATTGACGGATCGCAGCCGATCACCACCCTGGCCAACCAGGCCTTTGACCGGATTCTCGTCGACGCGCCCTGCACCGGACTTGGCGTGATCCGCCGCAATCCCGAAGCAAAGTGGCGGCTGACTGCCGCCGATGCCGGTCGTCTGGCGCAGCTGCAGAGCGCCATTCTCCGCAATGCGGCGGCGCTGCTGACCCCTGACGGTGTTCTGCTCTATTCAACCTGCTCCACATCCCGGGAGGAGAACGAGGCGGTGGTCGATGATTTCCTTTCGCAACACCCTGATTTTGTGATAGAAGACCTGAGGGCCCTGTTCCCGGACTACGGGGCGCTCTTCACCGGGGACGGCATGTTTCGGGCCTGGCCGCACCGGCATGGCATGGACGGTTTTTTTGCGGCACGACTGAAAAAAAAGCCGTAACGCCCACAGCAGCATTTCTGGAGGTTTCATGAAAAAAATTGCACCGTCGATACTTTCCGCTGACTTTGCCTGCCTGGGCGATGAAATCCGGGCCGTTGCCGACGGCGGGGCTGACTATATTCACGTTGACGTCATGGATGGCCATTTCGTTCCCAATATCACCATCGGTCCCCTGGTGGTGGAAGCGGTACGCCGCGTGACCGACCTGCCCCTGG
>CAYSWG010000042.1:0-13513 GCA_964434465.1 uncultured Geobacteraceae bacterium | reverse complement strand
CATTCAAATCAAAGGCTTTTTCGCTAAAAAGCGAAGAAGTTTTTGACAGTAACTCATGGATGGCAAGGAGGCGAGTATGAAAACGATGGTGATGGTTCTGCTGCTGCTTGTTGGCTGCGCCGGGCAGGGTAAGGCAGGAGTAGGTGGTGACAGTATCCTCGTTGAGGTCTGCAGTAACCAGCGTGGTGCGCTGCCGGTATATCCGGTGCGATCCGCCGGAGTAAAGCGGGCATACCTCGAGGCAGTGAAAGGCGATGAGTATCGCATTGTCGTCCGCAACCTGCTCAATCGCCGTATCGGCGTTGTGCTGGCTGTTGATGGAAGAAACATACTCTCCGGAAAAAAATCGTGGCTCGGCTCCCGGGAGCGCATGTATATCCTTGAACCCTACGGGATCGGATCCTTTACCGGCTGGCGAAGTGATACAAGAACGGTCAACCGGTTCTATTTCACCAGCGCCGCAGACTCCTACGCGGCGGCATTCGATGACCGGACCGCCCTTGGTGTCATCGCTGTGGCCGTCTTTCCCGAGACCCGCTTCGAGCAGGATTTCCCCGCAGCGAGCAGGGAATCACGCACGGCCGCGGGCAGTCCGGCGCCCCTGGCTGCCGGCCTAGATGAACGGGCCGGAACGGGCTATGGCCAGGAGGAGTATGCGCCGGTTCGGCTGGTGGATTTCGTTCCGGAGTCGTCTGCCGTGGAGAAGATTTTCCTGAGATATGCCTGGCGGGAAACTTTGTGCCGGAAGGGGATTATCCACTGCCGGACCGGCGCCGAAGAGTACAATCGCTTCTGGGACGATGCAGGGTTCGCTCCGCCGCCCCGGCGTCGCTGATCAGGAAGGATCCGGGCTGTTTTCTGAGAGAATCTGCCGCACTTTTTCCAGGAGGCGCCAGGGTACGACGGGTTTCGGCAGGAAATTAAGGCCCTCTTCGAGAATTCCTTCCTCGGTTAGAACCTCACCCGTGTAGCCGCTGAGGAAGAGGGCCTTCAGGTTCGGTTGCAGTTTGCCCATCTCCCGATGGGCATCGCGACCGTTCATCTTCGGCATGATGATGTCGAGAATCACGCCGTGGATCGTTTCCCGATGGGTCAAAAACTTCTCCACGGCATCCCGGCCGTCAACGGCTTCTATAATGGTGTAGCCGAACTCTTCCAGCACGGTTCTGATGAACCGTCGCACATCGGGATCATCTTCGGCAACCAGGAGTGTTTCGGCGCCGCCCTTGGGGACCGAGTGCTGCAGATAGGCCGCCTTGTCGGCTGTCTTTTCCACGAGCGGCAGGTAGACGTTGACCGTGGTACCGATGCCCGGTTCGCTCTGGACGTCAATATAGCCGCTGAGCTGTTTGATAACGCCATAGACAATGGCCAGTCCCAGGCCGGTACCCTTGCCCACTTCCTTAGTGGTGTAGAATGGTTCAAATAGTTTTTCCATGTTTTCGGCAGGGATGCCGGTGCCCGTGTCGGCAACGGAGAGGAGCAGGAAATCGTGTCGTGCATCGCCGGTTTCCGGGGAAGCGTGGTCTCCGGTAGACGGACAGCGTTCGGCGCAGATGGTGATGATGCCGCCGTTTGGCATGGCATCCCGGGCATTGGTGACCAGGTTGATCAGCACCTGCTCGACTTTTGTTTCATCGCCGAGGATGATCAGTGCATCATCGGCCAGGTGTACGCGGATTTCGATGTCTTCCCGAATGAGCCGTGACAGCAGCTTTTCTGTCTTTCTGATGGTTTCATCGATTTTTATCGGTTTAAGGCAAATGAGCTGCTTTCTGCTGAACGTAAGGAGTCCTTCGATGAGTCCGGCAGCCCGCTCCGCGGCCAGACGGATTTGCTCCACATACTTTTTCAGCGTTTCGTCCTGCAGTTTTATATCCAGAATATAGATGTAGCCGGCGATTGCCGTCAGGATATTGTTGAAGTCGTGGGCGATGCCGCCGGCAAGTTGACCGACCGCTTCCATTTTCTGCGACTGGGAGAGTTGTTCCTCCAGATGCTTCCGGTCGGTAATGTTCCGGTCAATGCCCCGGTAGCCGATCAGCCGGTTCCGGCGATCGAACAGAGGAACGCCGCTGGACTCGAGCATGACGAGCTTGCCGTTCTTGTGGCGGTTTCTGTTTTCCAGGCCGAAAAATGGTTTCTGCTGATCTCTGATATACGCAAAGAGGTGCCCGACGCGGAGCGCTTCATCTTCCGGCATGAGATCAAAGGGCGTTCTGCCGAGGACCTCTTCCGGTTCGTAACCGAGAAAATCACGTATTTTCGGGCTGGCATAGGTGTAGGTGCCATGCTCGTCAATCTCCCAGAGCCAGTCAGAGGTGGTTTCCACCAGGGAGCGATAACGGATTTCGTTGTGCCGCAAGGCCTCCTCCGACGTGCGCAGTGCTTCTTCGGTGCGGGCCCGGTCGGTTATGTCGTGGATAACGGCAAAAAAGCAGGGTCTGCTATACCGGGCAATGTGCGTCCCGTGGACTTCCACGGTACGGGTCTCGCCGTTTGACAGCCGGTGCTGATCGACAAGGCAGTGGCCCGCGACACGGTGTGCTTCCCGGAGCGATTCCCTGAGGGTCGATTGCGGCAGGAGCGACAGGTCGCTAAGGGTCAACGTCTCGGCTGGTTTGGCAGGAAATCCATAGAACGTTCTGGCGGCATGATTGGTCTTGATGATGGTAAGGGTTTCGCTGTCCACCACAAGAAACATGGCGTCATGGCCTTCGAACAGGGCCCGGAAATCCGCTTCCGCGGTTTCCAGGGTTGCCAGCTTGTCCTTGAGATCCCGTGTTTCCTGGCGAAACGATGACATGATCTTCCGTTCACTCTTCCCGTGGCGGTGCAGGGCCATGCCCAGGGCCAGGGTGGAAACAACCAGGTACAGGAACGTGCCGTCATGGTGGGTGAGGCCGGGAAGGGCATCCCGTAGCAGTCCTTCGAGCAGACCGAACCAGAGTATGCTGAGTGCGGCATACAGGGTAACAAGAGTGGCAGTCCAGCGAGTTTCCCGGTTCATGAGTGAACCTCGGGCGGTAGTATCGGTTGTGGCTGATGTGGGGAAGTTTTTTGAAAAGGCTTCCACAGCGGCACGGAGCCGTCCGTGATGGAAAATAGTATCCGACCCGGATAACGGGGTTCAACCGGTGTGCCCGATGGGCCCGGTGCACCCCGATGGTATCCCGGGGTACGGAACTCTTGGCCATGGTTCAGAATGGGGTATGCTGCCTCAGGGAGAAATTCCATGGCACTATCTCCGGTGTATGCGGTTCCGTCATAATCCTGTCACTCTGCCGCAGCAGTTTTAAAGACCGCAGCGGCAAGGCCGGCACTTAGTCGCTTACGGTACGATTCAACTCTTCCAGAAGCTTTTCAATGTCCACCTTGTGCACGCCGGCGCCGTGCTCCAGTTCTTCCAGGTCGGCTATCTGGCATTCAAGGCAGTCCAGGCCGAACCGCTTCAAAACCGGCACAACCTGGGGGTAGCGGCGGCAGATCTCGCCAATCTTCATATCCTTCGTAATCATGGTCGCTCCTTTGGTTATGCCGATAGGGCAAGCAAACTGTCTGCCAAGTTGCGAAACAGCTTCTTCGATGCGGTCGATACCAATCCTGATATTGTCGAGGCTTGTTGCATAGGAAAAGCGTACATAGCTTTCGGCACCAAAGGCAATGCCCGGCACGACGGCAACCCGGGCATGTTCGAGGAAGTATGCGGAAAGTTCAGCTGAACCACTGATGGGTTTTCCCGCAAAGGTCCTGCCGAGCAGTGCCGAAATGTTCGGGAACGCATAAAACGCGCCATTGGAGGGGAAGCAGGAGATGCCCTCGATTGCGTTGAGCCGTTCGATGATGTAGGTACGACGCTTCTCGAATTCCCCGATCATCATCGCTACCGTGTCCTGGGGCCCGTTCAGGGCCTCAACCGCAGCTTTCTGGGCCACGGATGACGGGTTTGACGTGGACTGGGACTGCATTTTCGTCATGGCGCCGATGATTTCCTTCGGTCCGGCGGCATAGCCGATGCGCCAGCCGGTCATGGCATAGGTCTTGGATACGCCGTTGACGACTATGGTGCGTGGCTGCAGTTCCGGTGCGGCCATGGCGATGTTGGCAAATGGCAGACCGTCATAGAGAAGCCGCTCGTAGATATCGTCGGAGATGATGAAAAAATCATACTTCACGCAGACATCGGCCAGGGCACGCAGTTCTTCGCGGCTGTAGGATGAACCGGTCGGGTTGCTGGGGGAGTTGAGGATCAGGGCTTTGGTTCGCTGGGTAATGGCTCGCTCCAGCTGTTCGGGAGTTATTTTGAAGGAGGTCGATTCATCGGTTTCAATGAACACCGGGGCGCCTCCGGCCAGCAGTACCTGGTCCGGGTAGGAAACCCAGTAGGGTGCCGGGATGATGACTTCATCCCCTTCATCGATGAGTGCCTGGGAAATGTTGTAGAGTGAGTGCTTGGCGCCACAGGCAACGGAGATCTGCTCCCGGGCGAAGAGAAGGCCGTTGTCCCGTTGCAGCTTGCCGATAATGGCATCCTTCAATTCATCGGTGCCGCCTACAGGCGTGTACCGGGTATGTCCGGCGTCGATTGCCTGTTTTGCTGCTTCCTTGATATTGTCGGGCGTGTCGAAGTCGGGCTCTCCGGCGCCGAAGCCGATTACATCGACACCGGCGGCTTTGAGGGCCTTGGCTTTGGCGTCGATGACGAGGGTGGGTGACGGTTGAATTCTGTTCACGCGTGCTGCAAGTTTCATGGGAGTCTCCGGGAAGTATAAAGCGTGTGCGCCGTAGCGCTGCGTTGTCAGGTTATTGTCTGCCGAACTTGGCGTCCAGTGCTTTTTTGACGAGTGGAGGGACGAGTCCGTCGATGGGGCCGTTCAGGGAATGAACTTCCTTGACGATCGAAGAGGAGAGGAAGCTGTAAAAGACCGAAGTCATCAGGAATACTGTCTCAACTTCCTTGGAAATGCCACGGTTAATCTGCGCCATCTGTAGCTCGTATTCAAAGTCGGAAATGGCCCGCAGGCCTCTGACGATGGCTTGCGCCTTGCGGGAGCGGGCATAGTCTACCAGAAGGCCTTCAAAGGTGTCAACCGTTGCCCGGGTGTTGTCTTTCATGACCGAGCGGATAATCTCCACCCGTTCTTCCACGGAAAAAAGCGGATTCTTCCGATCGTTGCGGGCAACGGCGATAATGACTTCATCGAATATTTTAAGGGCCCGGTTGATAATGTCCAGGTGCCCGAAGGTGATGGGGTCAAAGGAACCCGGATACACGGCGATCTTTTTCGTCATGGTCGGCCTTTCAACGGCAGGGTAAAAAATGTCAGGGCTGTGTCGCCGTAAACCCGTTTGTCCCACTGGTGCAGGGTGGCGAACTGTTCGGCCAGAACGTCCCGGGATGAATGTTCGGCGACAAGCACCCCGCCTTCATGGAGCAGCCCTGCTGCGGCGAATTCGGCAAGGCATGTTTCGAGCAATTCCTTGCGGTAGGGCGGGTCGAGAAACACCAGGCGGAATGTTTGCCCGGTAGCTGCCAGGGCAGTGAAGGCGGCGCGGTAATCCCTGGCGATGATCCGGCCCTTCTGGGAAAAGCCGGTGCAGTGCAGATTCTTTGCAATCACTGCTGCCGCTTCCCTGCTGTTGTCAACGAAGACGGCGCAAGGAGCGCCGCGGCTCAAGGCTTCGATGCCCAGATTTCCCGTCCCGGCGAAGACATCCAGTACCGGGCAGGTGTCAAACGGTTCAATAACGCCGGCAAGAATATTGAAAAGGGCTTCCTTGACCCGATCGGCAGTTGGCCTGGTGGACATGCCCCGCGGCGCCGCCAGTCTTCGTCCCCCGGCCATGCCGCCTATGACCCGCATGGTGTCCTGCGAAGTGCTTCCACCAGTTTAGAGGCGCTGCCCCTGGCACGGAAAGCGGTAAGGAATTCCCGTGCTTCCCTGTACGCCAGTTCGTGGATCTGGGTAACGTTTTCTGCAGGTATGGCGTCGATGTCGTCCTTGAAAACCCCGGTTGCATATTTGATATCGCGTCCCTGCTCCCGGGACCAGCGGCGCATGTCGTCCATCAGGTCAAGGGGCAGTCCGGCATGGGCAACGTTCTGCCAGAGGGTACCGATATTCCCTTTGCGGATGCCGTAGTCAGCCAGTATGCCCACCAGATGCAGGGGAGTGCCGGTAATGCCGTGCTGTACGAGTCCGGCAACACCGAAGGCGCTGACTTTCCGGTGAATGCGCCTGGTTCGTTCCAGATCGATGCGCACCAATTCGCCTTCCAGGTAGTTGCCCCGCTTCGAGCCGTTGTTGATGGAGAGTAACTGGGGAAAACAACCCTTTGCCGTAACGCCCGAAAGGAACGCTTCAGCCTCCCGTGCCGAGGTGAGGGCGGAGCGGCCAGCCTTCTGGGGCCTTTCGCCCAGTTCCAGCTCCAGCCCGTAATCGGCGGCGATAATCGGGGCAGCCAACCGGGTAACGATGTCAATGTTGTCGGCAAGGGTGGTGAAAGAGGCATCGATGGCAAAAGAGGTGAATCCTGCAGTCATCTGGGCGGCAATGAGCGCCCGGGCCGCTTCGAATTCCGCCGAGCTGTCATCCTGAACGGTGATGTGGTCGCCATGGATGATAAACGGTTTTGTAAAAGCGCATGACTCGGCATAGCCGACGACGGTCCGGAAAAAAAGTTCCGGGGTCTGTCCCGTGTACCCCCCGTCCAGGCCCCCTTCAGTACGGGTGAGTTCGAAAACGATTACTGCATCCAGTTCTTCGGCTGCTTTCATGATGCCGGGTATGGCATGGCGGATTCGAGTGTTGCAGGCCATGATGATCATGTTTTCATTGCGCAGGGCAGTGAATACATCCCGACCGCTGAGCAGGCAAACATCCGTTGCCGTGCCGAGCAGGCTTCGAATGGATGCAGGAATGCACTTTTCGAGGGAGCTTTCCATGGGTGGTAACCGGGGCCTTAATGGGTAATGTACTGAAAAACACTGGGAGAAGTACCATGATACCAAATCGTGAGTCAAGGGTAACTTTGTGGTTGACAGCTGGTGGGGGTGGGGCTTTAATACGGACAAAAGGGGGTATCGGCACTTGATATTTGCAGCTTCCACTGAGCGTCCTGACCTGGCCGGGTTTGCCGCAAAAAGCAGTCAGTCTCGCGGACGGCGGCATGAAGAGGAGTTTCGCGATGATCGCCCGGCCTTTGAGCGGGACCGGGATCGCATCATCCATTGCGCGGCCTTTCGCCGACTGGAATACAAAACCCAGGTTTTTGTCAATCATGAGGGCGATTACTACCGGACCCGACTGACCCATTCCCTCGAGGTTGCCCAGATCGGCAAGGCCATTGCCCGGCGCCTGCGGCTCAACGAGGAATTGACCGAGGCCCTTGCCCTGGCCCATGACCTGGGGCATACCCCTTTCGGTCACACGGGTGAGGAGGTTCTCAACCGCCTGATGGAGGGTTTTGGTGGCTTCGAGCACAACCGCCAGTCCCTGCGGGTCGTGGAAGAACTGGAGGAACGCTATCCGGGGTTCAATGGCCTCAATCTTTCCTGGGAAGTACGGGAAGGCATAATCAAGCACAAGTCGCCCTTTGACAGCCCCGCCGAAATCCTTGCCGACCTGCTGCCCGGAATAGTGCCCACCATCGAGGCGCAGATCATCAATTATGCCGATGAAATCGCCTATAATAACCATGATATCGACGATGGTCTCAAATCGGGGCTCATCACCCCCGAACAACTGGAAACCATCGCCCTGTGGTATGAAGTGCACGAGCGGATTGTCGAGCGCTATCCCGGCCTTGATCCCGAGCGCCGTAAGCACCAGACCATAAGCGCCCTGATCGGCACCCTGATCAGGGATCTCAGCATGACTACCCTGGAAAATATCCAGCAGTTCGGTATCGGCACCCTGGATGACCTGCGCCGCAACAACCGTCAGGTCGTTGCGTTCAGTCGGGACGTGGCGGAAAAGAATCGTCAGCTCAAGCGGTTCCTCATGACAAACCTCTACCGGCATCACAAGGTGGAACGCATGCGCGTCAAGGCGGAACGTTACTTGGTGCAGCTTTTTGAGGCTTATCTGAAACACCCGACCCTGTTGCCGCGGAAGTATCTGAAAAAAATGGATATGGTCGGACGCGAGCGGGTCATCTGTGATTATATTGCCGGCATGACCGACCGCTTTGCCCTCGATGAGGTGAAACGGATGTTTGAACCCTATGAGCGGGTCTGACCGCCGGAGCGGTGCGCCATGGCACGGATTATCAAGAAACGGTCGTTGAAAGCGGGGCTGCCGCCGGGCAGCATGGTCTACGTGGGAGACCGGACCGCGGCGAAAGCCACCATCACGGCGATCGAGTACGGGAAGGAAACGGTTCGCGAAGCGTCGCTTACGGACCTGACGGAGTGTTTTCCCTGCCATGCCGCCGATACGGTTACCTGGATCGATGTGGATCTGGTGCACCAGGTAGAACTTGTCGCCAGACTTGGTGAATGTTTTTCCCTGCATCCGTTGCTTCTGGAAGATATTCTCAACACGGACCAGCGTCCGAAAATGGAGGAATTCGGTGACAACCTGTTCATCGTAGTCCGTGCCCTTTCGTGCAATGGGGATCAGTTTGCCCTTGAAACTGAGCAGATCAGCCTGGTGCTTGGCCCCAACTATGTGATTTCGTTTCAGGAAAAAGACAGCAGTATCTTCGGTACGGTCAGGGATCAGCTTCGGAGCGGCAAAGGCCGCATTGTCCGTTCCGGCGCCGATTATCTGGCCTACACGTTGCTGGACACCATCGTGGACAATTATTTTATCGTACTGGAACGGCTCGGTGAGCGGATTGAGATCCTCGAAGACGACCTGGTCAATAATTCGGTTCCCTCGACACTGCAGGAACTGCATCGTCTCAAACGGGATCTCATTTTCCTGCGCCGCTCCGTCTGGCCGTTGCGTGAGGTGCTGAGCGGGCTTCAGCGGGAGGGCACCCCCCTGGTCAGCGAGGCTACCCAAATGTTTCTGCGGGATGTCTATGACCACACCATCCATGCCATTGACACTCTGGAAACCTTTCGTGACATGCTTTCCGGAATGCTTGACATCTATCTGACCAGTACCAGCAATCGACTGAACGAAGTCATGAAGGTGTTGACGGTTATCGCCACTATTTTTATCCCCCTGACCTTTATTGTTGGCGTCTATGGCATGAATTTCCGGTATATGCCCGAACTGGCCTGGCGTTGGGGCTATCCCCTGGTACTCTTGCTCATGGTAGGGGTGAGTGGGTTGATGGTCTATTATTTCAAACGAAAAAAATGGTTCTGACCGGCAGCTGCATGCGGTGACCGGGCTGTGGGGGTGCTATGTTTGAAGCAGCTGAGTTGGGCCACGCCATGGATAAGGCAACCTATAAACGTGAAGTGCCGCTGCTCCGGGAGGCGCTGCTGGATGCGCAGTATGCCTTGCTGGCCAAGGCTGAGTTCCCGGTGATTATTCTCATCTCCGGTGTCGATGGCGCCGGCAAGGGTGAAACGGTCAATGTGCTCAATGAATGGATGGACCCGCGTCATATCCAGACCCATGCCTTTGGCGATCCCACCGGCGAAGAAGAAGAGCGGCCCCGGTTGTGGCGCTACTGGAATGTCCTGCCGCCCAAGGGCCGAATCGGTATCTTCTTCCGGTCCTGGTATTCCGGGCCGATCAGCGTTGCTTTGCATGACAAAAAGGCAAAAAATTCGGAGCTGGATCAGCAGATGGAGCGCATTGTCCGCTTCGAGAAGATGCTGGCCGACGAGGGTGCGCTGATTCTCAAGTTCTGGCTGCATCTTTCCAAGGACAGCCAGCGTTCCCGACTGAAGGCTTTGGAAAAAGACCCGGCAACCCGTTGGAGGATTTCCGATCGGGACTGGAAGAATTTCAAGATATACGACAGGTTTCGCACGGTAGCCGAGCATGCCCTGCGCCAGACCAGTATACCGGAAGCACCCTGGATTATTGTTGAAGGGGCCGACTCCCGCTATCGGTATCTGGCGGTCGGCAAGGCCATCCTGCAGGCGCTGCAGACCCGGTTGGCCTCCCCCGGCGGGGGAAATTCGACCCTGTCTGTGCCGCCGGTGATGCCAAAGCTGGACCAGGTTTCGGTGCTCAGCCGGCTGGATCTCTCCCTGAAAATCGGCAAGAAAGCGTACGATGCCGAACTGGAACGCTATCAGGGTGCACTGAACCTCCTGACTCGCAAGGCGGAGTTTGCCAACATCGCCGTTGTCTGCGTGTTTGAAGGTGCTGACGCGGCCGGGAAGGGCAGTACGATCAGGCGCATTACCGGCGCCCTTGATGCCCGCTCTTACCGGGTTATCCCCACGGCGGCGCCAACTGAAGAGGAGCGGGCCCAGCCCTATCTGTGGCGTTTCTGGCGGCATCTGCCCCGGCGCGGGCATTTTGCCATTTTTGACCGGTCCTGGTATGGCCGGTTGCTGGTTGAGCGTGTCGAGGGCTACTGTTCACCGGCGGACTGGATGCGAGCCTACGGTGAAATCACTGATTTTGAGGAGCAGTTGGTGCGTAGTCGTACCATCGTTGTCAAGTTCTGGCTGCACATCAGCAAGGATGAGCAGTTGCGCCGCTTTCAGGAGCGGGAGCAGACGTCCTTCAAGCAGTTCAAGCTCACTGAAGACGATTGGCGTAACCGTGGAAAATGGGCGGAATACGAACTGGCCGCCTGTGACATGATCGAGCGAACCGGCACTGGAATCGCACCATGGACCCTGGTCGAAGCCGACAGCAAGCAGTTTGCCCGGATCAAGGTTCTCAAGACGCTTTGTGCGGCTATTGAAACCGCTCTGGCTGCGCGCTGAATCGCCGGTATGCCGGGAGGAACGTTCAGGCTGACCGCAGCTGCGATCTGCCCTTTCTCTGTTTCGGCTGGAACGGAGCAGGCCCGGGGGGACTCGTCATGCAATACTCCTAAAGGATTGTAACATGAGTGCCGATATACATTAGTAATCTGTCATATGCATTGCTAATTATTTCGAGGGGGCGCAGGGCACACTCAGAAAATAGGGAGGTTCCATGGCTCGTGTTGTGATAATCGGGATGGGTTTCGGAGGCTTACGGGCGGCAAAGGCCCTTTCGGGCAAAGGATATGATGTCCTCGTCATAGACCGGAGGAACTACCATCTCTTTCAGCCATTACTCTACCAGGTTGCCACTTCTTCGCTGGAGGAGGAATCCATTGCGTATCCCGTCCGCGCTGTCATGCGTGGTTGGAAGGGGGTGCGCTTCCGCCTTGGCGAAGTGACGGGTGTCGATTTCCCCAAGCGTATCGTCACGCTGACCGATGGTGAAGTCGGCTATGATTACCTGGTCATGGCAGCCGGTGGAGCTACCAACTTTTTCGGCTTGCAGAGCGTCGAGGAACGGGCTTTTCAGCTGAAGGGTCTTAATCATGCGGTGCGATTGCGAAACCATATTCTCACTATTTTTGAACGCGCCGATCGTGAAAGTGATCCGGAAGAGCGTCGGGCACTGCTTACCTTTGTCATCGTAGGCGGCGGTCCGACGGGGGTCGAGTTTGCCGGGGCCTTGGAGGAGCTTATTTACCATGAACTAGCCCGTGATTTTCCCGGCCTTGACATGGCCGACTCCAAGATCATCCTCCTGGAGGCCCGTGACTGCCTGCTGCCGCCGGTGCCCAAGGAGCTACAGCTTTATACCAAAAATCGCCTTGAAGCCATGGGGGTTGAAGTACATTTCAATGCCCAGGTGTCCGGCGCCGAGGAGGGCAAAGTCCTGCTCGGGGACGGTACGGTGATTCCCAGTCATACCCTGGTATGGTCGGCCGGTGTTCAGGCAGCGCCCTTGACGGCTGCTCTGGGTCTTCCCCGGGCTGGGGCAGGTCGGATTCCCGTCCTGCCGGACCTTAGCGTTGAGGGACGACCGGAGGTGTTTATCATCGGCGATATGGCCTTCTGTCTGCAGGACGACAAGCCGCTTCCCATGGTGGCGTCAGTAGCCATGCAGCAAGGTGATTATGCTGCCAAAGCAATCATTGCCAGGCAGTCAGGAACGTCCACGGAGCCGTTTCGTTACCGCGACAAGGGGGCCATGGCGATCATTGGCCGCAACAGCGCCGTTGCCAAGGTGTTCGGCGTGAAATTTACCGGATTTCTTGCCTGGATTGTCTGGCTCATCCTTCACCTGATGTTTCTGGTCGGCTTTCGCAACCGGCTGCTTGTCATGCTCAATTGGGCCTATTATTACTACTTCCGGGCGCAACAGGTACGTCTCATTACCGATGAACCGCCCCGTGCCACCTGTCAAGGGCCCGGGAGCAGCAAGCCTTCATAAAACCCATTGCCGGTTCGGTACACCAGGTCGTGGCACGTGGTGTCACGGCCTTTTTTTCGGTACGGAACGAGGATGGTCTCACTGCTCAGGTATTCTGATCGGTTGTGCAAAGTATGACTTGACATGGTTCCGGCAATCGAGTAGCGTGCGGCACAAGTAAATTAACACTGTTAAGTTGGGGTGCATGGGGGATAAAAAACAGAGAACCAGGGCAGAGTTCCGCCAGATAATTCTGGATGCGGCCCGGGAACTTTTTTCCTCCGACGGCTATACGTCATTTTCCATGCGCAGACTTGCCGCGCGGATCGGCTACTCGCCGACCACCATCTATCTCTATTTCCAGGACAAGGATGAACTCCTGTTTTGCCTTTGCGAAGAACTCTATGCCGAGCTGTTTGCCAAGCTGCATGAACTGCGGCAGAGCGGCGGTGATCTGCTGACAGTCCTGCGCAAGGTTTTACTGATGTACGTTCATTTTGGTCTGACGCATCCCGACCACTACAAGGTTGTGTTTTTCAGCGATCAGACCGTGTACGGTTCTCCGCAAGGGTATATGGAAAAAGACACCATGAGTCGCCGTTCCTACTTCTACTTCCGTGACTTGGTGGCGGAGTGTGGCGCCGTTGGCCAGTTACGCTCACGGGATGCCGACCTTCTGGCGCAGACGCTCTGGGCGGGGATGCACGGCATTGTCACCGCGGCGCTCTTCACAAGGGATTTCCCTTTGATAGCTCCTGAGGTACTGGCGGAAACTATGATTGACGGCTTGTTGGCGGGGCTTACGGTATGACCGGTCTGGTGGAAGTTCTGTGGCGACTGAACGCGGTGTGCATGAACTTCTCTGCTTCGGCATGACCAGTTTTTCACGCAAAGATGGGGTTACGTATTATGAATGGTTCAATGCATGCAGTACGGGCAGCGCTGGTGTTGTCCGTTGCCCTCACACTGTCTTCCTGTGCTGTCGGCCCTGATTTTCGTACGCCCGAGGCGCCGGCTGTTGTGGACTATCGGGCGCAACCCCTACCCGCTGAAATTGCCGGCACGTCAGGTGCCGGCGGCACAACGCAGCGGTTTGCGCGCGGGCGGGAGATTGACCGGCGCTGGTGGACACTGTTTCAATCGGAACCCCTTGATCTGCTGATAGAACAGGCACTGACCGAAAGCCCGAC
>CAYSWG010000041.1:0-13629 GCA_964434465.1 uncultured Geobacteraceae bacterium | reverse complement strand
GGAACAGGCGGAACAGAAGAGAGCCGTTCCGGACAAAGCCGTGGTCGACCAGCTCGGCGGTCAGGCTTCCCTGGCAGTCGAACAGCAGGGGCAACCCCAGGGCGGCTTTCAGGAAAATACCCAGAAAGGCTCCCTCGTGGAGATGGGCATAGAGCAGCTGGGGACGAAACCGGCGGGCAACGCTGAAGGATTTGACCAGGAGCAGCAGGTCCAGATAGGGTTTGTGCCAGGAGGGACCGGCGGCAAGTTTCCGGTACCAGGGGACGACCGGGATGCGTTCCGTGGGAATGCCCGGCAGGGTGCGGCCCAGATGGTAGGTGACGATGCGCACCTGGTGCCCCCGGGCAATCAGGGCACGGGCCTCCTCATAGATGCGCACGTGACAGCCCCGGTCAGCAAAATAGGGGGTTGGCGCCACCATGAGAATGCGCAGGCCGACCACGGGCACGGGCTGCCTCCCGCTGCGGGTCGGGCAGGAGACGCCCGGTGTATGCACGATACCGGTCATGTTCGCTCGATATTGATGGTTTCCTTGATGACGTAGATCTGCTTCCCCTGGGCTTCGTAGTAGGTGCGGGCATTGAGCTCGCCCAGCAGGCCGAGGACCAGGAACTGCACCCCCATGAACAGAAGCAGTGCCGTCAGGAGCAGCAGCGGGTTGCGGTTCATGCTGGTGTGCTGGAAGAACTTCATGTAGACGGTCATGGCGCCGCTGACCATGGCGGCGCCGAGGGTATAGATGCCGAGCCGGCCGAACAGCTGCAGGGGGCGGGTCGAATAGCTGAGGAGGAATTTCACCGTCAGCAGATCGAGAATGACGCGCATGGTCCGGGAGATGCCGTATTTGCTGGTACCGTGCAGGCGTGGCCGGTGCCCGACGGGAATCTCCGTCACCCGGGCGCCGATCTGGGAAACCAGGGCCGGCACGAAGCGGTGCATTTCGCCGTACAGGTTGATCCCCTCCAGCACTTCCCGGCGGTAGGCCTTCAGGGTGCAGCCGTAGTCGTGGAGCCGGATGCCGGTAATGAAAGAGATGCAGCGGTTGGCCAGGACGGAAGGCAGCGTCCGGTTCAGGAAGGCATCCTTGCGGTCCCTGCGCCACCCCGAGACCACGTCATACCCTTCGTCGATTTTTGCCAGGAGACTAGGTATGTCGGCCGGATCGTTCTGCAGGTCGCCGTCCAGGGGAATCACCACCCGCCCCCTGGAGACATCAAAGGCGGCAGCCATGGCGGCGGTCTGGCCGAAATTGCGGCGCAAACGGATCACCTTGACCCGCTCGTCACCGGCGGCAAGCTCCCGGAGGATCGGCAACGAGCCGTCCGTGGAGCCGTCATCAACCAGAATCAGTTCATAGGCAATCCCGCTGCCATCCAGGGCTGCCGCAACCTGGCGCTGCAGTTCACGCAGATTTCCTTCTTCATTATAGATGGGAACAACAACACTGAGATCCACAACAGTCCTTTCACCAATCGGGTCCCTGGGCAAAGGTCTTTAGCTGTTTCACAACCACGGAGCCGCCGGATGGGTGCCGCCGGCCAAGGCCATGTACCGCCAGCCCGGCCAGGAGACCGGCGCCATAGGCGCCATGGAGCAGGGGAAACAGGAGCGGCAGCAGCAGCGCCGACCGGCGCCGGCCGGGAGCCGCCACCAGGGCGGCCAGGCTGAAGAGGCCGGCCAGTCCTAGGTACCACAAAAGGGGCAGAGAGTAAACAGGCTGCCGCACCAGGGGTAGTGTCAGCAGGTAGAGGAGGAACAGGGGCGGCACGAGGGTTGCGCCGCCCCAGCCACCCCCCAGGAGGATCTGCCTGGCCCGACCGCTGCCGTAGCCGAACAACTGGCGGACAAAGGCCCGGAGGGTCCGCCGCTGGCTGCGCCATACCGCCAGGTCCGGATCGTGGATCAGCACCCGGCCGCAGCGCTGCAGGCGCACGAGTAATTCATTCTCTTCATTGGGATACAGGCGCTCGTCAAATCCTCCCGCTTCCCGGAATGCCGCGGCGGAGAAACACAGGTTGCACAGAATCAGCTCATGGTCGCCGGTCTGGCGTACGGCGCCGCTTTTCCGATAGCGGTTACGGACACTGCCGCCGCCAAAGGGCGAAACAAAGGCCAGCCCGAAGGCCTGCTGCAGCACCGAATCGCCGGCCGGCGTCAGGGAGGGACCGCCTACGGCAGCCACTGCCCGATCATCGTAATGGCCGGCAGCCCGACGGAGGAAACCCGGATCGGTCTGGGAATCGTCGTCGAGGAAGTAGGGGAGTTCTCCCCCCGCCTGGGCAGCGGCCAGGTTGCGCTGTCGGCTCGGGCACCGTCCCTCGGCAACCAGCACCTCGTAGGCTTCTGCGGGATACTCCACCTGCCGCAAGGCAGCAAGGGCCCGCACCGCCCCACCCGGCTTCACGGGGATGATAAGGGAAACCGTTGGCTGGTTCATGCCGCCCCGCTACCCGGACCCATAGCTGTGCAGACCGGGCAGCAGCAGATTGACGCCCAGATAGCAGAACAGTGTTGCCGCGAAGCCCGCGATGGACAGGATCGCCGCCCGTCGTCCCGCCCAGCCGCGGGTCAGCCGGGCGTGGAGAAATGCCGCATAGATCAGCCAGACGATCAGTGACCAGGTCTCTTTGGGGTCCCAGCTCCAGTAGGAGCCCCAGGCATAGTTGGCCCACGCGGCGCCGGTCATGATGCCCAGGGTCAGCAGGGGAAACCCGACCACGATGGCCCGGTAGTTCAGGTCATCGAGCACCGCGGGTTCGGGAAACAGGGAGAAGATCCCTCCAGGCCGTCCCGATGGAGACTGCCGCCCCTGATATTCCTGCAGGAGATACATGATCGAAACACCGCAGGCGACGGCAAAGGCGGCGTAGCCGAGAAAACAGGTCACCACATGGTAGAGAAGCCAGTTGCTCTGCAGGGCCGGCAGCAGCGGCTCGATGGCTTTCCGCCCGTCGTCCATGAGTTGGGCGCCAGCCATGGAAAACAGGGCAAAGGGCATGACAAAGGCGCCGATCACCCGGAACCGGTAGCGCAGATCCATGAGCAGAAAGATCAGCATGATGGACCAGGCGAAAAACAGCACGGACTCGTAGAGGTTGGACAGGGGTGCATGACCGTAGCCCAGCCGGTAGGACTCCAACCAGCGGAACCCGGCGGCCGCCGTATGGAGCAGAAAGCCTGCCCAGGCCACAGCAATGGCGACGGAGCCGGTCCGGGCGCTCCGGCCGGAAAGGACAATGAAGAAAGTAATCATGGCAGCCAGGTAGGCCACGGTCGTCAGATTGTAAAGGTCTGAACTGGACATCTGTTCCTCCCGGAGGACTATGAAAGAGCCTCCCGCTCCAGCTCTGCCGCCACCTGGGCAAAGGCCTTCCGGAACGGGGCGGAGTTGCGGCCGGCACTGCCGGCCATGACCAGACCGGCGCCATCAATGCGCAGCCAGATCCGCCGGTGCGCCATGAAAAACATCATGGCCAGTCCGACCAGCATCAGCACACACCCGGTCCAGACCAGGGGCACACCGGGATCGTGGTTGGCCTGCAGCCCCGTGGTCCAGCGGGCAACACCCTGGTAACGGTACTGATAGGCGCCCCCCCGGTCGTCGTTGATGCGGGGATGATCCCGCAGCAGGAAAAAGGCTTCCGGCGGAGCATGCTCCGCAATGACCACCACATGCGCCGCCGGGCCCGAAAGATCTTCAGCATGACCGCGCACCTCAGCCAGGGACTCCATGACTGTCATTCGGTCGCCATTGGGCAGGGTCGCCTGCTCACCGCGTCCGACGACAACCGTTTGTTCCGCACCGGTTTTCCGGTCCCGGACCGCAAAGGAATAGGCCGCCTCGCCATAGCTGCTCTGGTACAGGGTCACGCCCTTGTAGGTCAGGGGGTCGTTGACAATTACCGGGCGTTCCGCCACGACGGTCCTGCCCTTTTCCATGATACTCAGCACACTGCGGTATTCCTTCGGTCTGCCGTTGGCGTGAAAGGAAACGGAAAAGTCATCGCAGCGGACGCTGAAACCCAGATCAACAACCGTTTCCGATCGGGTGACCGCCGCTGCGGCACTCTGACCCTCCTCGATGGACAGGTACCCCTTGAAGCCCCGGTAAAAGCCAAGCAAGCCTCCGATGAAGATGACGATCAGGCTGGCATGGAGAAGATAAAAGCCGAGCCGTCCGAAACGGCCCTTCTGGGCAAAAAGGTACCAGGTGTCCCCGGATCTGCGCAGCACCGGCGGGGCAAAGGAGCCGGCCAGGACAGCGGCGGCCCGCTGCGCCACCGTTTCGGCCGGACTGCGGAGCGGCCAGGTCTGCACCAGGGGAAGCGATTTCTGCAACGATGCGTCAAGGTCAGCCGGCGGTTCGGCGAACAGGCGCCAGTCGTGGGGGAGCCGACGCAGGGTGCAGGCCAGCAGGTTACCCATGAGCAGGCCGAGGAGGAACAGGTACCACCAGGAACGGTACATGTCCGTCAGGTCGAGTGCCAGGAGCACACCCAGGACCGATTCGCTGTAGATCCGTTCATAATCGGCCGGAGCGGCATTCTGGGGGATGAAGGTACTGCCGATGGCCGACACGGCGGCCAGGGTGATCAGCAGGACCAAGGTCAGGCGCAGGGATGCAGCGTGCTGCCACAGGGAAGCCATGGCCCTGACCAGTGCGTTGTTCAATGTGGTACTCCCCCTGGTAGTCGAATACTCCCCACTGTCCCCCGGAACTCACAGCGGGCATTTGCGGCAAGGTGCTCCATTGTAGCGAGCCGGCCTTTTCTGTCAAGGAGAAACACCCCCCGGAAACGGCTTGCACCCGTGCCGGCAGCGGAAGAGCACCGGCACGGTATCAGGGTCCACTCCCCGGCACCATTTCCCGGATAGGAGTAGAGAACCACGAACCGTTACCGCACACGGCGTCCACCGGGGTAAGCACCCCTTTTTCCCTTGAAAAAAAAGACTTCAGGTGCTAAAAGTGCACAGGTTTCCGTGGCCTTATCAGCCCGGATCGCGGGGCTATCCAGCCGGGAGGGCACCACCGGCCCGGTTACCCCGGAACAGCGGTACCCACCATGGCTCAGGGAGGAACAGGAATGGGTTTTGCGGCTCTTGCACAGGCCATCGGTACCATGCGCATACGAACGAAGCTCCTGCTGCTCATGGCCCTGCTGACCGCCGGTTTCCTCATCATCGCCCTGACCATGTTCCAGGCAATCGCCAGGGTCGATCTGTCCAGTGACAGCTTCCGCACCACCCAGCAGCTCCGGGAAGCCCTCCAGTCGGCCACCCGGCAGCAAGGGGGGCTGGCCACCTATCGCGCCGAACTGATCGCCAGGGCAACCGGGACGGGCCTCCTCCAGGGGGACGCGGCAGAACCCGCCGATCTGGCGACACTGCTCGGCACGGAACCGGAGCACCTTGCCCCGGCCGGCGCAGCCGCCATCTCGGAACAGACCAGAATCGCCCTCAACCGGACGCGCCAACAGTGGCAGACCCTGGGAATCGCCCTGCGGACCCTCATCATTCCAGCTCTATCCGGCAATAACCGCGACCAGACCAGGGCCCTCGTGGAGCAACACCTGGCCGGCGACTTCCGGCAGACCGCCGCGCAACTGGACCGGGTCGTTGACGGCCTGCAGGCAGATGCCGCCGCTTCCCTGGCACGGGAAGCAACCTATGCCCGCAAGACGATCATCCTGGGCTTTGCCGTCTCCGCCGGTATCGTGGTGCTGATGCTGCTCCTGATCTGGAGCGTCGGCAGTTCCTTCGTCAGGCTGCTCGAAACCGGCTCGCACTTTGCCATGACCGTAGTCCGCGAGAAAGACCTGTCCACCAGGCTTGTTCTGGAGCGGGGCGATGAATTGGGAGATCTGGCCACGGGACTCGACGGCATGGCGGCGCTGCTGCAGGACATGGTGCTGCGGGTGGACGGTTCGGCAAAGGAATTGGCGCGTATCGCCCGATCCATCGCCGAAGCGTCCCGGCAGGTGTTCAGCGGCGCCGACCATACCAATGACCGTGTGGGCGAGACCCTGTCGGCCATCGTGGAAATCAACACCTCCATCAAGGAAGTTTCCCAGGGCATCGAAGGCCTGTCCCAGTCTGCGTCGGAGAATTCGTCCTCGGTGCTGGAGATGGCGGCCAGTATTGAGGAAGTTGCCCTGAACGTGGAAAACCTGTCCCAGTCGGTTGATGACGTGAGTTCGTCCATCATCCAGATGGCTGCTGCCATCAAGCATATCAGTGACAGCGTCAACGGCCTGATCGACTCAGCCACGGTCACCGCCTCCTCCGTCGTCCAGATGGACAGTTCCATCCGCCAGGTGGAACGGAGCGCCCTGGACACGGCAGCCATTTCCGAGGCGGTCCGTCTGGATGCGGAAACCGGCAAGGCGTCGGTGGAGGCGACCATCAGTGGCATGCAGGAAATCAAACGGTCCTCCCACATAACCCATGAGGTCATCGTCTCCTTGTCCGAAAAGGCGCGCGACATCGGCACGATCCTCTCGGTAATCAATGAAGTGGCCGAGCAGACCAATCTCCTCGCTCTCAACGCGGCGATCATTGCCGCCCAGGCCGGTGAACAGGGTAAAGGCTTCGCCGTGGTAGCCGACGAGATCAAGGAACTTGCCGACCGGACCAGCAGTTCCACCCGGGAGATCGAAGAGCTGATCAAGGGGGTGCAGGAGGAAACCGGGCGGGCAGTGGACGCCATCAACCTGGCGGCAAAAAACATTGCCGACGGCGAACTGCTCTCCAAGGAGTCGGGACAGGCCCTCGGCAAGATCGTTGCCGGAGTGGAACGGGCATCGGAACAGGTGGGAGGAATTGCCCGGGCCGCAGCCGAGCAGGCGCGGGGCAGCCAGATGATCCGGGAAGCCATGGAGCAGGTCACCGACATGGTCATGCAGATTGCCAATGCCACCCAGCAGCAAAGCAAGGGAAGCGAATTGATCATGACGGCCGTGGAGCGCATGAAAGTTCTCACCTCCCAGGTACATTCCTCGACCCGTGAACAAAGCAAGGTCGGCACCCTGATCGCCGGTTCCACAGAATGCATTACCGGCATGATCGGCCGGATAAAGCGCGCCTGCGACGAACAGTCCCGAAGCAGCGAACAGATTGTGGTTGCCGTCGAAGACATCCAGAAATCGACCCACGAAGACCTCAGGGCTGCCGGGTCCATGGAATCGGCCGTCACCGGCCTTTCCCGGCAGGTCGACACGCTCAAGAATGAAATCAGCGGGTTCACGCTGAAGGAAACCAGGTAAATCCCTATGGGCAGAATCACCGAAACTTTCAGAAAACTCCGTAGGAACAACGAGAAGGCCCTCGTCACCTTCATTACCGCCGGGGACCCGGATCTGCAGACCACGGCGGTCATGATCGACGAGCTGGCTGCAGCCGGCGCCGATTGTATCGAACTGGGCATCCCCTTCTCCGACCCCATGGCCGACGGCGCAACGATTCAATTGTCGTCGGAACGGGCCCTTGCCGCCGGCACGTCCCTCCCGGACATTCTGGCCATGGTCAAAATGGTCAGGGAGCACACGGAGGTTCCCCTGATTCTCATGGGCTACTATAATCCGGTACTCTCCTACGGGGCGGAACGGTTCACCAGGGAAGCGGTCGAAGCCGGTGTCGATGGCGTCATTCTGGTGGATCTCCCGCCGGAAGAAGCCGATGGCGAGGGGTTCTCTGCCCTGGCCCGGAAACAGGGTCTTGACGTGATCTTTCTCCTTGCCCCCACCTCGGACGAGGAACGGATCAGCACAGTGGTCAAGCGGGGCCGGGGGTTCATCTACTATGTCTCCGTCACCGGGGTCACCGGCGCCCGCAAGGAAATTTCCACGTCCCTGGCGGAAGAAACCCGGCGCATTCGTGCAGTCACGGGCCTGCCCCTGGTGGTGGGATTCGGCATTTCCGACCCCCGGCAGGCCGGCGTCGTTGCCGCCTGCGGTGACGGCGTCGTGGTCGGCAGTGCCTTGGTAAAACTGTTCGAAGATGCCAGGGGGCAGGAACTCCGTGACCGGGTGCGGGAATTCGTCTCCGGGCTGAAAGAGGGAATCCGCACCGCCAACGACCCTGCCGCGGGCTGATCTGCACGGCGACAGTCCCGAACGCCTGTCTTCGGGCACTCACACAACACATAGCGATAGCGAGGCATACAGTATGGGCTGGTTTACCCGAGCAAAAGCACCTCTGGAGAAACGCGGCAAGAAAAACGTGCGGGTTCCGGAAGGTCTCTGGACCAAATGCAGGAACTGCAATGAAATCACCTATACCCAGGAGATCGAAAAAAATCTTAACGTCTGCCCCAAATGCACGTACCATTTCCGCCTCTCCGCCAAGGAGCGGCTCGCGTTGATCCTCGATCCCGATACGTTCACCGAATTCGACAAGGATCTGACCTCGACGGACTTCCTGGCGTTCCACGACACCAAACGCTATCAGGACCGGATCAACGCCGCCATGGCCAAAGGCAACGGCAAGGAAGCGGTCATCTGCGGGGAAGGCACCATCGAAGGAACCCCGATCCAGATCGCCGTATTCGACTTTTCCTTCATGGGCGGCAGCATGGGCAGCGTCGTCGGCGAAAAAATAACCCGGCTCATCGAGCGGGCCGCAACGCGCAAAATGCCGGCCGTCATCTTCTCCGCCTCCGGCGGCGCCCGCATGCAGGAAAGCATCATCTCCCTCATGCAGATGGCCAAAACATCGGCCGCCCTGGCAAAGCTGCGGGAAGCGGGGTTGCCCTACATTTCGGTCCTTACCGACCCGACGACCGGCGGCGTTACGGCAAGTTTCGCCATGCTGGGCGATGTGATCATGGCCGAACCCAAAGCACTGATAGGCTTCGCCGGCCCAAGGGTCATCGAGCAGACCATCAGGCAGAAGCTGCCGGAAGGTTTCCAGCGGGCGGAATATCTCCTGGAACACGGCATGGTCGACCTGATCGTCCCTCGCAAGGACATGCGTCAGCGCCTCTCCCAGATCGTCAAGGCCCTGTTCCGATCCAGGCAGGGCAATCCTGGACAGCACTGAGTACCGTGACAGAACAGCGCGTGCTTCCATCCGGCTACGAGGAAACCCTTTCCCAGTTGTACGAACTGGGCAGATTCGGCATGAAACCGGGGTTGACACGGATCAGGACCATACTATCCCGACTTTCAAACCCCCAGGACAGCCTGCAGGTCGTTCATGTGGCCGGGACCAACGGCAAAGGCTCGACAGCAGCATTCCTGGCGGCAATACTTTCGGCAGCGGGCCACCGGGTCGGCTTGTTCACATCCCCTCACCTGATCGCCTTCACCGAACGAATCCGGATAAACGGCACGGATATCAGGCCGGCAGATGTCATGGGGCTTGTCGACCGGGTCAGGTCAGTGGCGCCGGAAGGCAGTACTTTTTTCGAAATCGTCACGGCCATGGCCTATCTGCACTTCGCCGAGGAGCGTGTGGGTCCCGCAGTGATGGAGGTGGGAATGGGCGGCCGCTTCGACGCAACCAACGCGGCAGACGGCGTTCTTGCCCTCATTGCTCCGGTTGCCCTGGACCACTGCGAACATCTGGGAAACTCCCTCGCCCAGATCGCCCGGGAGAAGGCCGGCATCATCAGGGCAGGACGTCCCGTGGCGGTGGTGCAACATGACACCGAGGTATCCGACGTGTTCCAGGACTGCTGCCGTCAGGCGGGAAGCACGCTCTACCGGCACGGTGTCGAATTCACCTCCCGCTGGGAACAGGACCTGCTCATCTATGACGGCCTCAGCCGGCAGATCACCGGAGTACGTCCCGGCATTCCCGGCAGGTACCAGGCGGGCAATGCGGCACTTGCCGCCTGTGGCGCCGAACTGTTGGACCGGCAGGGTCTCTCCGTATCTGCCGGAGCCATACGTTCCGGGCTTGAGCATGCCTCCTGGCCAGGCCGTATGGAACTCTTTCCCGGGCAGCCCCCCATCCTGCTGGACGGAGCGCACAACCCGGCCGGGGCGGCAGCCCTGGCCGAATCGCTGCGGGAGGAGCCGCACCGGTCACTGATCCTGGTCATCGGCATGGTGGGCGACAAGGACAGCGATGGCATTATCTCCCCGCTCCTGCCCCTGGCCGATCGGGTCATCACGGTCAGCCCCGCAGTGCCGCGCAGCCTGTCGGCGGAAGATCTGGCAGAGCAGTGCCGCCGCCACGGCCACACGGCCCTTGCGGCGGGAAGTGTCGCCGACGGGATCGACCAGGCTTGCAGCGCAGCAGTGCCGGGCGACCTGGTCGTCGTCTGCGGCTCCCTTTTCACGGTCGGTGAAGCACGTTCCCTCTTACTGAATAAACATTTTGAACCTTTTCGCGGATGATACCATGGACACCCTAAAGAGCTCTATTCTCCACGCTGCAGTGCTTGCCACCCTTCTGATGACACCGGTCGGAGCCGTATCAGCCGCGGAACCGGACCCTTCCGGACCGGCCGGGGTCAAAATCAATGCCGACAGTATCGGCTACAACCAGAAAACCGACTCCTACGAAGCAACGGGAAACGTGCGCATTGACTGGAGCGGCATGGTGCTTTTCGCTGACCAGGTTTCCGTGCGGCAGCAGGACAACCTGGCAACCGCCCAGGGAAATATCCTCGTGCGCAAAAATGATGACACCCTGAGCGGCGATCAGGCCAGCCTCAATCTGGACACGGCCCAGGGATCAGTCACCAACGGCAGACTGTTCATCAAACAGGGGAATTTCCATGTGGCCGGCGCCACTCTGATGAAAACCGGAGAGGATGATTATCGGATCTCGGACGGGACCTTCACCACCTGCGACGGTGAGTCGCCCAGCTGGAAATTCGGCGCAGCGCAACTGGATGTCACCCGCGGCGCCTATGCCGTCGGCAAGCACGCTTTTTTCTACATCAAGGACGTACCGGTTTTCTACTTCCCCTATATTCTCTTCCCGGTCAAGGAAGAGCGCCAGTCCGGCCTGCTCATCCCCCGGTTCGGTCTCTCGTCGAAGAAGGGTTTCTACCTTGAAGTACCCTTGTATCATGTGCTCTCGCCAAGCCAGGACATTACCTATTACCTGGACATCCAGTCCCGGCGAGGGGCAGGCGTCGGCGCCGCCTACCGCTACCTGCTGCGCGACGGGGGGCGGGGCGAAATAAACCCCTATCTCATGTACGACGCGGACCGGGACAAGGTCCGCGGCACCTTGACCCTTCTGCACCAGCAACACCTTTCCGACAGCCTCTCCCTGCCTGCCGACATCAACCTGGTGCTCGACCGGGACTTCTACCGGGACTTCGGTGAGTCAACCGGCGAATACAACAAGCAATACCTGGAAAGTTCCGCTTTCATCACCAAGCACTGGCAGCGACAGTCCCTGACGGCAGAGGTGCGTTATACCCAGGACCTCTATGCCGACTCCAACAAGAACACGCTGCAGAAGCTGCCCATCATCACCTGGACCGGCATCAAACGGCAGATACTCGGCACTCCCCTCTACTTTTCCCACGATGCAACGTTCACCAACTTTTACCGTCGTGACGGACTGCAGGGACAGCGCTTCGATCTGCACCCCCAACTCACCATCTACGCGTCCCCGGCAGGGCTGATCGACGTTTCCGCATGGGGTGGCTACCGGCAAAGGATGTACAACACCTATGGCGACAGTTCTGCCTCGGGATTTATCAGCAGGGGACTCTTCGATGCCGGAGCCAAACTGTCCTCAACGCTGGTGCGTACCTACGAGGTGGCCCGGGGCAACCTGAAGCGGGTCAAACATACCATTATTCCGGAAATCGGCTATTCCTACCTGTCAGAGAAGGACCAGAACGACTTGCCGTTCTACGACTACAGCGACCGTCTGGTGGCGCAGAACAGAATCGGCTATGGCATAACCACCTTCCTGACCGGCAAGTACAGTTCAGAAGACGCACCGGCCACCTACCGGGACCTTGCCTACCTGCGCATTTCCCAAGGGTATGAGTTCAGCGGCAGCTACCAGGATGTACTGACCCTGGCCAGCAATAACCGCTCCTTCACCGACATCCGCACGGAAGCGAAGCTGAACCCGACCGAGAATCTGGGGTTGAGTCTGGACAGCTATTTCAATCCCTATGACCTGAATTTCTCCACGGTGCATACCGCCGTCGACCTCTGGGACAGGCAGGGCAACAGGCTCGGACTGGGCTACCGCTTCTCCGAAGAACAAGTGAAATACCTGGAGGCGAAGCTGAGCATTCTGTACTTCGACCCCTTCGCACTCCATTACCACACCCGCTATTCCTTTGACAGCAGCAAGTTTCTCGAGTCCTATTATGCCCTTGAGTACAGACAGAAGTGCTGGGGTATCATGCTCTCCTACCGGGAACGGCCCGACAACCGAAGCGTCATGATCAGCTTCACCCTTTCCGGCGTAGGTTCCATCGGCAAGTACAAATCCTTCTAGCAGCAGCGCCCGATCGGGCGCTGCCCGCCTTCTTTTCTCTTTACTTTACCAAGGCGCTTCTATATTGTTCTTCATTTGATTCGTTACGTTTTCGGCAGGAAATACATACCCCATGGTTATTGAAACACTACGCAATTTTTCCATTATCGCCCACATCGACCACGGCAAATCCACCCTGGCTGACCGGCTCCTTGAGTATACGGGAGCACTCAGTGACCGGGAAAAACAGGACCAGTTCCTGGACAAAATGGATCTGGAAAGGGAACGGGGCATCACCATCAAGGCGCAGACCGTACGGCTTACCTACAAGGCCGATGACGGTGTTGTCTACACGCTCAACCTGATCGATACACCGGGCCACGTGGACTTTACCTATGAGGTTTCCCGTTCCCTGGCTGCATGCGAGGGCGCCCTGCTCGTCGTGGACGCGTCCCAGGGCGTCGAGGCACAGACACTGGCCAATGTGTACCTTGCCATCGACAATAATCTGGAAGTATTTCCCGTGCTGAACAAGATCGACCTGCCCGCCGCGGAACCGGAGCGTATCAAGCAGGAAATTGAGGAGATCATCGGCCTGGATGCCCACGATGCCGTACTGGCCAGCGCCAAGGAAGGTATCGGCACCAGGGAGATTCTCGAAGAAATCGTCCGCAAGATTCCTCCACCCACGGGCGACGGGAAGGCACCCCTCAAGGCGCTGCTGTTTGACTCATGGTACGACCAGTACCAAGGGGTGATCATCCTGGTACGCATTATCGACGGCGCCGTGAAAAAGGGGGACAAGATCCTCCTGATGGCCAGCGGCCGCAGTTATGAGGCGCTCAAGGTAGGGGTCTTCGCTCCGGGCATGGTGGAAGCCCCCGCCCTGTCGGCCGGCGAAGTCGGTTTCATCATTGCCGGCATCAAGGAGGTGCAGGATGCCAAGGTCGGTGACACCATTACCCTCCAGCATCGCCCGTGCGACACACCCCTGTCCGGCTTCAAGGAAGTGAAGCCCATGGTCTTTTCGGGGTTGTACCCCATCGATACGGCCCAGTACGAACAGTTGCGGGATGCCCTGGCAAAACTGCGCCTCAACGACGCCTCGTTTTCCTATGAACCGGAGAATTCCGTTGCCCTCGGCTTCGGCTTCCGCTGCGGTTTTCTCGGCCTGCTGCACATGGAGATCATCCAGGAGCGCCTCGAGCGCGAGTTCGACCTGCAGCT
>CAYSWG010000040.1:0-13702 GCA_964434465.1 uncultured Geobacteraceae bacterium | reverse complement strand
GTGGCAATTATCAGGGCGTCACAGGTATAGGCGCCGGAATCTCCTTCCAGGAGGAAGGGGCGTCGGGACAGATCAGCCCGATTGATGTGATCAAAGACAATGGTAGTCTCGAACCGCTCCGCATGGCGCAACATCCTGTCCATGAGGTCCGTACCCAAAACTCCCTCCGGGTCCCCCGGCCAGTTGTCAACCATCGTCGTTGTCGTCAGCTGCCCGCCCTGCTGCATGCCCGTGATCAGCGTCGGCCGAAGATTGGCCCGGGCGGCATAGATCGCCGCCGTATAGCCGGCGGGACCGGAACCGAGGATCAGGAGACGATGATGGGTGGTATTCATAACAGGAACCTCCAGACATTTTTCTGCAAACTTACCAGCTGACAGACAAAATTGCAACGGCTGGACGGAGCGTAAGCAGGGGGCTCCTGTTAGACCGGCAACTGATGCTTTGCTAGAATTTTCAGCAACCAGGTACAGTTATCGCCGTATCACCGCGGAGATCGCCGGATACAACCATGCACGCAAACTACCCTGTGGACGCGCAGATTGCCGGACGATTCACCGTAGGGAGCATTCCTGGTGCAGTAGCTCTGATTGCAGAGGTGGTCGACAACAATAGTATCCGCGGGAAATGTCCCCGGAGGATACTCCCCGACCGGTTGACCAGCCCGCCTTCTGCGCTACACTCATGGACGTGGTCGCACCAAGAACAGAACCCCCCGCTGAACACTGCGTCCAGGGGGCACACAAAGGAGGAAGTATGGGTTCAAAAGGACGTGAAATTATCGGCATGGATGTGGATGAACTGCTCGAACTGCTCCGCAAGGCTTTCAGTGATGAATGGCTGGCATACTATCAGTATTGGGTTGGAGCAAAAGTGGTAAAAGGACCAATGAAGGACGCCGTCGGCGCCGAACTGCTCCAGCATGCCACGGAGGAACTGCTGCATGCCGACATGGTGGCCATGCGGATCATCCAGCTGGGCGGCAGTCCGGTCACCAAGCCGGAAGAGTGGTACAAGCTGACCAACTGCGGCTATGAAGCACCGGACGACCCTTTCGTCAGAACTATCCTCAACCAGAACATCAAGGGCGAACAGTGCGCCATCAGCGTCTACAAACGGCTGATGGACATCACCAAGGACAAGGATCCGGTGACCTACAACATGGTCTTGCAGATCCTGCAGCAGGAAGTGGAGCATGAGGAAGATCTCCAGTCCCTGCTGGAAGATCTGGACCTGATGTTTGAAGCGGCACGGCAGTAACACCCCGCAAGACACACGTGGCGGCCTTCTCCCCGGACCGTGGAGGGGGCCGCCATGTTATCAGCAGGCATTTCGCAGGAGAGCACCACCCCGCAGACCTTGTATCCGATGCCATGGTACCGACGACGCCGGATAGTGCAGCATGAATCTTCTCGTTCAATCCGCTAAACGGGAAAGGATGCTCAATGGGAAACGTGTATCAAGAATTTGCCCTGCTGCTCCTGGCGTCTGCCGGCGCAGGGTTCCTGGCGCTGCGCATGCGCCAGCCGCTGCTCATCGCCTATATTGCGGTGGGCATTCTCGCCGGGCCGGCAGCACTGGGCTGGGTCACGGCCCATGACCAGCTTGATCTGCTTGCCCAGATCGGCGTAACCGTACTGCTGTTTGTCGTCGGCCTGAAACTTGACCTGCGCAGTGTGCGCCATATCGGTCCAGTCGCCCTGGCGACGGGACTCGGGCAACTGACGTTCACGATCCTCATCGGTTTTGCGCTCCTGCTGGCGTTCGGCAAAGATATGCTTACGGCACTGTATGTCGCCGTTGCCCTCACCTTTTCCAGTACGATCATCATCGTCAAACTCCTGTCGGACAAAAAGGAACTGGACTCCCTCCATGGCCGCATTGCCATCGGCTTTCTCATCGTTCAGGATATTGCCGTTGTTCTGGCCATGATGATCATGAGCGCCCTGCGCAGCACGGCCGGCTCCACAGCTCCCTGGGAAATCATCGTATCTCTGGCAACCCGCCTGGGCGGGGCCGGCATACTGCTCTTCCTGCTGATGCGGTATGCCTTCCCCTGGCTGATGGAACGCATTGCCCGCTCATCTGAGTTGCTGCTGATATTTGCCATCGCCTGGGGCGTAGCCCTGGCCGCCCTTGGTGAATGGTCAGGATTCAGTAAAGAGGCCGGGGCCTTCCTTGCCGGATTTTCCCTGGCATCAACCGGCTACCGGGAAGTAATCGGTTCGCGCCTTGCCAGCATGCGGGACTTTCTGCTGCTGTTCTTTTTCGTTGAACTGGGCTCGAAACTGAATCTGTCCACACTCGGCGACCAGACCGTGACCGCACTGGCACTGTCGCTGTTTGTCCTGATCGGCAACCCGCTCATTGTCATGGCCATCATGGGCTTTATGGGGTATCGCCGTCGCACCGGTTTCCTTGCCGGACTGACCGTTGCCCAGATCAGTGAATTTTCCATTGTCTTCGTGGCCATGGGCATCACGCTCGGCCACATTGGCGAAGCAGCTTTGGGCCTGACAACACTGATCGGCCTGATCACCATAACCCTGTCCACCTACATGATTCTTTATTCGGAGCCCCTTTATCAGCGGATGAAAGGATTCCTCGGCATCTTCGAACGGCACAAACCGTTCCGGGAGATGGCCATGGAGCAGGAGCACCATGATACAAGTCTCCCCGAAATAGTGGTATTCGGTCTCGGCCGGTATGGTGGGAGGTTGTTCAGGAACCTGAGCGCTGCAGGACTCGATGTGCTGGGAGTTGACTTCGACCCGGAGGTAATTGTCGCTTTGGAGCGGGAAGGGTTACACGTTCATTTCGGCGACAGCGAGGACATTAACTTCCTGGAAACATTGCCCCTTGCTGGAGCACAATGGATCGTCACCACCCTGCCGCAACCGGAAGCTCATCACGTTCTCATGTCCGGACTGAAACACATTGGGTATAGGGGAAGAATAGCCGTGCTGGCCAGAGATGAAAACCAGATAGCAGCGCTGAAGAGTACTGATCCTGACAAAATCCTGTACCCGTTCAACGATGCAGCCGATTATGCGGCTGAAGAACTGGCCGGCCTGGTGCGGTCGGCCGGGGACGAGACATGATGCACTGCGACCGGCTCACGCCATGGCGGCGATAATCTCTGCCAAGGCATTTTTGTCCACCGTACGGCCGACAAGGGGGCCCTGCCCGAGAACCGGCAGGTGTGACTCATAACCGGGTCGGTCATTCCGGTAGATGACTCCTACGGGGATGTGGTCGCCCCACTCCTGGGCCCGCTGCATGGCCCCATGCCAATCGGTCGGATCATACTCCGCAGGCAGCGTCGTGCAGCGGTTCCGATACCAGCTGAACGTGTTGACCTTGTTGAAGGACACACAGGGCTGCAGCACATCAACCAGGGCAAATCCGGGATGGGCAATGGCCTGGGCGATCAGGCCGGCCAACTCATCCACTGCTCCGGAAAACCCCCGGGCAACGAAGCCGGCATGCATGGCTACGGCAACGGCCACCGGCTTGAAGGGTGCGGCGGCAACGCCATGGGGCTGGGTCTTGGTCACCACCCCCTCTTCCGTGGTAGGGCTCGCCTGGCCCTTGGTCAGGCCATATATCTGGTTGTCGTGAACAACCAGGGTGATATTGACGTTGCGCCTGATTGCCGCCAGAAAATGGTTGCCCCCTTCCCCGTAACTGCACCCATCACCACTCTCGGCAATCACCGTCAACTCCGGGTTGGTCAGCTTGGCTCCGGTGGCAACGGGCAAAGCCCGGCCATGCAGCCCGTTGAAAAGATTGGCGTTAAGGTAATGGGGCGCCTTGGCCGCCTGACCGATTCCCGACACAAAGAGCACCTGGCGGGGGGCAAGTTGCCGGAGCACCAGAGCTTTCTTCATCGCCTCCAGTATGGAAAAATTGCCGCAGCCCGGACACCAGGCCGTCTCATACCTGCCGAAATCTTCAATGGTTACCATAGCTGCTCCTTCTACGATGCTGAAGTTTCTGCACAATCACCCCGCCACAATGCCAAGTTCTGTCAGTCGCCGCACGATGAACTCCGGGGTAAGGGGCAGGCCGTCATAACGACCGACCTTACCGTGAACAGCAAAGCCGCATTCGCGTCGCAACAAACCGGCAAACTGTCCAGTGGCATTCCCCTCGACACTAGCCACGGTCCGGGCTTTTTTGAGGACAGGCAAGAACTGGTCCGGCACCAGGGGCCAGACCTGGGAGAAATGGAGCGCTGCCGCCCGAATACCCCGGGCTGCCAGCAGTTCCGCCGCTTCAATGACTGCACCCCCGGCCGAACCCCAGCAAACCAGCAGCAGATCGGCGGAGGCCGGGCCGCAATAGTCCGGGGCAATCGCCAGATGCTGCAACAGCGCCAGCTTGTGCAGCCTCTTTTCCACCATCTGCACCCGTACGCCAAGATCCTCGGTAATGTGACCGTCTTCCGTATGTTCGTCGCTGTCGGCAACCACCAGACCATCACCGCGACCGGGCAGGGCGCGCGGCGAGATGCCACTGTCCGTCAGTGCGTACCGTCGGTAGGTCGGTGTGTCGTCGGGAGCATGTTCATGGGGCAGCACCGTCGGCACAGCAGTTGGATCGAAGGGGGCAACAGACCGATAGGAGTCGGCCAGAAATTGATCGGTGAGGATGAAAACCGGACCCTGGCTCTGCTCGGCAAGATCCACCGCCCGGGCAGCAAGGCTGAAGCACTGCTCCGGGGAGCCTGGCGCCAGGATCGCCCGGGAAAACTCGCCATGGCCCGAGTGCAGGACGAACTCCAGATCCCCCTGTTCGGTGCGGGTCGGCAACCCCGTAGCCGGGCCAGGCCGTTGGGCGACAACGATGACCACCGGGGTCTCGGTCATAGCGGCCAGACTGACCCCTTCGACCATGAGAGCAAACCCACCGCCTGAAGTGGCGACCAGAGCCGGAGCGCCCGCAAAGGAGGCGCCCAGGGCCATGTTGATTGCCGCAATTTCGTCCTCGGCCTGCTCCACAACCAGTCCCAGGCGATCGGCATGGGCCAGGAGCGCCAGGATGACCGACGTACCCGGCGTCATGGGATAAAAGGCGGCAAATTTCACGCCACCGGCCATGGCCCCGAGGGCCAATGCCTCATTGCCATTGACCATGATGCGCGGCATTGGGGCCGTCGGCTCGGGTAGCGGCCGGTGGACGCTGCTCTGCCGCTGCCAGTCGAGACCAGCCTGCAATGCGGCCCCTGCCGCTGCCAGCGTATCCGCTTCTTCGCCCAGTGTCCGGAAAAGGACACCGGCATCCAGTGCGAGCAGGCCGCTTGCCACCCCCGCTGCCACGATATTGAACAGTGCGGCCAGACCCATTTCCCCCGCCGGAATTCTCAGGCATACCCGGTCACCGGTTTCCACCGCCACTGCCCCATCCATGATGATGATGCCATCCTCGGCAAGTTCGGCCAGATGTTCATCCACCGACCGTGCATCAAGGGCTATGAGAACATCAATGGTCTCGCGGGGTGCAGCAACCGGTGCCGGGGCCACCCGGATGGCAAAGGAATTGTGACCGCCGCGAATGCGCGACATGTAGCCCTGGGTGACAACAATATGATAGCCGGAACGAACCAGCACCTTGGCCAGCAGATGTCCTATCGTCAGGAGGCCCTGTCCGGCCACCCCGCCGATGAGTATGGTAGATGATTGCCTCATGTCCTTCCCCCTTCATGCCCCCCCGGGACGCTGCTTCCCCGAGGCGATTACGGCTGCCTTCGGTACTGCAATCCAATACTGCCACCGTGGGAGTATACCAGAACAATCACCAAGCGCGAGCTGCTACGGGGAATTCCAACGCATAAAAAACCCGGGGAGCACCACATGCCAGGGGCCTCGTCTGTGTAATCCGGCAGCAGTCCGGAAACTCATCGGCAGGAGCTAAAGGTCCGGGGCGGTGCTTTCGAGTTGTTCGTGATTCGGGTGCAATGCAAGAAGGAGATAACCCGCCAACGTGTTTGTAACCGGTGGAAGATCGAACAAAGGGGACTGTGGTGACGGATAAGCATGTGACGAGGAAGTGCTGAACCGGCAACAGCGTGTCTTCCGGCCGTGAGGTACAGCAGGCGGCCTGCACGCTCTATGGCTTGTCCATGTTCCACACCGCCTCAACCATGCGACGGGTACGGGGCGCACGGCAGCCGTCAGTGTCAGCCAGCAGCCTTCGTACGTCATCGACCGTATCCAGGTCATGCCAGACGGGAAGATGCCGGCAGCGCAGGCCAAGCTCGGCCGCGGCAGTTTCGCTGGCTGCAAGCGTCGCTGCAGTACTCCAGGGTATGTCCTGAAAAAGCCGGGCATGGGGGGTCTGCAGGGCAACAAGATAATAGCCGCCGTCGCCGGCGGGGCCGAAAACCACGTCAGCAGCGTCGGATTCCAGCAGGCGAAAGGCATCGGTCACAAAATCCGGTGGCAGATCGGGTGCATCACTGCCAATGGCAGCCACGGTCCTGAACCCTCGGGAGAAAAGACAGCGAAATGCGTTGTTGAGCCGTGCACCCAGGTCATCGCCCTCCTGCAGCATCAGGGGAAAACCGGGGAATCTCCGGTGAAAGTAGGTAACAGCACCGGGCGAAGGGGCAACACAGAGTACCAGGGTTGTCACGGGGAGCCCGGAAAAGGCAGCAACCGTATCGGCAAGCATGCAGCGGTACAGCCTGGCGGCGGCAGAAGGCGTCAGAGCAGGGGAAAAGCGGGTCTTGACAGTCCCGGGAAGCGGCTCTTTGGCAAATACGACCAATGCCCTGCTCAGGGGACCGCCGGCAGGGAGGACATCGTGCATAATAGCTTTATCCACAAGTTAGGCGTTTTTCAACAAAGTTATCCACAGGAGATATCCTCACGTGGGGGAAATACGTTTGTCGATTTCGATGGCAGCATAGGCAGAGTGATTGTGAATTGATTCGAAGTTCTCCGCCGACACGGAAAACCAGATCACCTTGTCCATCTTCTGCAAACGCAGCGCTGCTTCCCGGACCATATCTTCCACGAAGCGTGGATTCTCGTAGGCCTGCTCAGTGACGAACTGCTCATCTTCCCGCTTCAAGAGCGCATACACCGGGCTGCTGCCGCACTCCTCCATGGCCGCCACCAGGTCTTCGATCCAGACAAACTCCCGGTAGCGCACCTGGACGGCGTTGACACCCCGCTGGTTATGGGCGCCGTAGCGGCTTAATTCCCTGCTGCAGGGACAAAGTGAGGTAACCGGCACCCGGATCTCCAGGGTGAAGTCGAAGTCTGCATCCAGGCTGGCGAGAAACCGGCAGCTGTATTCCATGAGACTGCAGGCGCCGGATACCGGCGCCCGTTTTTCGATGAAATAGGGAAACTCCATCTCCAGGTGGGCACGGGAAGCACCCAGCCTGTCCTTGATCTTCTGCAGGGTGGACTCCATTTTGTCCAGGGCCATCTCCTTGCGGTGAGCATTGAGAATCTCCACGAACCGGCTCATGTGCGTGCCCTTGAAGTGATGGGGCAGATCCACATACATGTTCACCCTGGCCACGGTGTGCTGGAAGGCCTCGTTCTTGTCCATCACCGTAATGGGGTAGGAAATATCTTTCACCCCCACCTTGTTAATGGCCTGGCCGTCGGCTTCGTCGGCGCCAAGGCCGGCCGGGGCCGCTGGACGACGCTCCTGTTCGGGGCGATCCTGGCGGGCGCTGCCCTCCCGCTTATTCTCCTCACTCCTCACGACCCACTCCTCTCACCATAGCGCACCGGGTCTTCAATCCCCACCTCGGCAAACCCCTTGAGCCGCAGGCGGCAGGAATCGCAGCGCCCACAAGCCATCCCTTCCAGGGCAGGGTCGTAACAGGAGTGGGTTTTGCTGAAATCCACGCCAAGGGCGAGCCCCCGACGAATGATATCCGCCTTGGAGAGATTGATAAGCGGGGTATGGATCCGGTAGCGGCCGGCGCCTTCCACGGCAGCCTTGGCTGCAAGATTGGCCATGGCCTCATAGGCAGCGATATATTCGGGGCGGCAATCGGGGTAACCGGAATAATCCAGGGCATTGACGCCAATGAAGATATCGAACGCACCAAGCACTTCGGCCCAACCAAGGGCAAAGGAAAGGAAAATGGTATTTCTGGCCGGCACATAGGTCACCGGGATGTCTTCGCCAACGCCGTCCTTGGGCACGTCAATCTCGGCAGTGAGAGCACTGCCGCCCATTTTCCGCAAGTCGAACTCAACCACCATGTGTTCCGCAGCGCCCAGTGCCGCCGCATGAGCCTTGGCGACGGCAAGTTCGGCCCGGTGCCGCTGACCATAGGCGAAACTCATGGCATAGGGTGCAAATCCCTCGGCCCGGGCAATTGCCAGACACGTGGTGGAATCAAGTCCACCGCTGTAGAGGACAACCGCTTTCTTCATGCCGATGGCTCCCCTTCCCCCGCCGGCTTTTTCTTCCTTGGCCGCCTGCGGCGCTTTTTCTTCACTTCTTCGGCGTTTTCCGCTGCCGACACCGGGCTGACGGAATCGACGGCTCCCGGGGCAGGCGACTGCGTGGCGGCCGGTTTCCGTTTGCGGTTGCGAGTTGCGCTCCGGTCACCGGTTTTGGGTTTCGCCGCTGTGCCACGCTCCCTGGATTTTGTCCTGGCCACCCGTTTGAAGTCATGGACATACAGGGAATCGTCAGCCCAGGCAATGGGGATGTTCTGTTTCGAATATTCCTGAATGGCCTCCAGGTGGAACGCACCATCTTCATCGGCAAGGGAAATTGCTTTTCCCTCTGCTCCGGCCCGGGCGGTCCGGCCGATGCGATGGACGTAATCCTCCGCATCCTGGGGTAGATCATAATTGATAACGTGGGTAACCCCGTCGATATGCAGGCCGCGGGAAGCCACATCGGTGGCGATGAGAATGGGCAGCTTGCCATCCTTGAAATCCTCCAGAATACGCAAACGGCGCTTCTGATCCACATCGCCGGAAATGAGCTTGCAGGGAAAGTCGTTGGCATTGAGACGGTCGCGGAGGAACTCCGCCTCCCGCTTCGTGTTGACAAAGATCATCGTGCGGTCCATGCCCTCCCGTTGCAAGAGGCCGAGGAGCAAAGGAAACTTTTCTTTGCTGGCCACATGGTACAGCACCTGCTCAACCCGCTCGGCGGTCATCTTTTCCGGAGTTGCCGAGAGCTTTTCCGGCAGGTTCATGAACTCGTAGGCCAGTTCCATGACCCGCTGGTTGAGGGTAGCGGAAAACATCAGGTTCTGCCGCCGGTCAAAGGGGGGCAGACGGCGCAGAATGAAGCGCAGATCAGCAATGAAGCCCATATCGAACATGCGGTCCGCTTCATCAATGACCAGCGTTTCGATCTGTTTCAGGCTGTAGACCTTCTGCTTCAGGTAATCAATGAGCCGCCCGGGGGTGCCGATGACGATGTCGGCGCCTTCCAGCAGGGCAGTGCGCTGCTTCTGGTAATCAACACCACCATAGATCGCCTGGATGGTAAAACCGGTATGCTTGCCCAGCAACTGTGCGTCCTGTTCGATCTGCACCACCAACTCCCTGGTCGGGGCGAGAATGAGTGCCCGGGGATGCTGCTCCCGTGTCGCTTTAGGCTGAGTCAGCAACCGGGTAAAGAGGGTGATGAGAAAAGCGGCAGTCTTGCCCGTACCCGTCTGAGCCTGACCGGCCACATCCTTGCCGGTGAGGGAGACCGGCAGGGTTTGCTCCTGAATGGGTGTGCATTCCGTAAACCCGGCGTCTGCTATGCCGCGCAGGACCGCTTCCGGTAGATTCAATTCGCTGAATTCCATGGTTTCTCGCTTCTTTTTTTCGTTATTTCAAGTGGATAGCTATAACACAGGGGCTGGCAAATCGCAAGGGCGTCGGGGATGGACAGCAGCAGAACCCACTTTTCCCACAAACCATCCTGTGCTAGAGTAGCTGACATTTTACCATAAGGAGTAGCAGTGCAGTCTTTCATTCACATCGATTCACCCAACTTTCTGCGGGCAGAACGGCTGACCTCACCGACGGACTGGCCGGCACTCTTTGGCAACGATAATCCGATTGCCCTGGAAATAGGCTGCGGCATCGGCGATTTCATCGCCCAGACCGCCAGCGAACAGCCGGCAACCAATTTCATCGCCATCGACTATTACAATAAAGGCTGTTACAAAACCTGCCGGCGACTTGACCTGCGCAGCCTGAGCAATGTGCGGGTTCTGCGTGAAGAAGCACGCCAGTTCATTGCCGAACGGATTCCGCCCGGCTCCCTTGCGGCGGTATACATCAACTGCCCCGACCCCTGGCCCAAGAAAAAGCACCGCAAGCGCCGGCTGGTCAACCACCGGTTCATGGCATTTCTTGACACTTTTCTGGCTCCCGGCGCCCAGGTCTTTTTCGCCACCGACTTCAACGACTATGGTATTGACGTGGCCGGCATGATGGCCGGACTTGCCGGCTTCGAGAACTGCCTGAGTCCCGAGTTGTACCGCCACGAACTGCCCGGCTACCACTTGTCCAAATACATGCGGAAATTCATGGCCGAAGGGAAGAAGATCTACTTCATTCACTACCGGAAGCGCGGAACCCGCACCACCGAGGACCGCACCCGGGAAACAACTGACAGCGCGTCCTGACCACCATTCACCCCCCAGGCGCCTGTGAACCCTGTCCCCAAACCAGGAGCTGACCCCTATGCACCCGTACCTGACCGCCGATCTGCCCGGCACCGGCGGTACCATCAAAGAAACGGTCGAAGATTTTTTCGTCGAGGAAATCCCCCTCTATCTGCCCTGCGGTGAAGGGGAACATACCTATCTGCAGATAGAAAAACAGGGGGTCACCACCCTGGATGCCATCCGCCGCATCGCCCGCTCCCTGGGCATTGCCGATCGGGAAATCGGCTACGCCGGCATGAAGGATGCGCGAGGTACCACGCGGCAGACCATCTCCATCCCCCGGGTGGATCCAGGCCGTCTCATGGGCCTGGACATACCCGGCATCCGCCCCCTGGAAGCCTCACGCCACCGCAACAAGTTGAAACTGGGTCATCTGGCCGGAAACCGTTTCGCCATCCGCATCCGCTCCGTTGGCGACGATGCCTTGCGGCGGGCGGAAGACACCCTTACCGTACTGAGCCGTCGCGGCGTACCCAACTATTTCGGCGAACAGCGCTACGGCAGCCTCGGCAATTCCCACCAGATCGGCCGCGCCTTGCTGCAAAGGAATTTCCGCGCCGCCGTTGACGCACTCCTGGGCGATCCGTCCACAATCCGCGACGAACGGTGGCGGCATGCCGTCACCGCCTACCACCGGGGAGACATGACCGAAAGCCTGCTGGCACTGCCCGGCCATTGCCGCACCGAGCGGGATATCCTGCAGCGGCTCATCAAACGGCCGGACGCCTGGGAGCGAGCATTCGATGCCGTTGCCCCACGACTGAAAAAACTCTATCTGTCTGCCCTGCAATCTGCACTCTTTGACCGGTTGCTTGCCCGGCGCCTCGACGCCATCGACACCATGTATTGCGGGGATCTTGCCTTTCGCCACGATAACGGCGCCTGTTTTCTCGTGGAAGACCTTCCGGCCGAGCAGGAGAGGACGCAGTCCTTCGCCATTTCCCCCAGTGGTCCCCTGTTCGGATGCAAAATGACGCAACCGAACGGGATTCCTCGGGAAATGGAAGACACCGTACTCCAGGAAGAAGGTCTCACTCTTGCTGCATTCGACCTGCCGGGAGGTTTGCGCATGGAAGGCGAACGGCGTCCCCTGAGGGTCGCCGCCGGAGCGGTTACCCTCAGCGCTGACCATGAGAACCTCCACCTGGAGTTCTCCCTGCCCCGTGGCGCCTATGCCACCACCGTCTTGCGCGAAATCATGAAAACCTGACAGTGACAGACCCGGCCACCCTTTCTTTTAGACGTCGCCAGAACCAGGTATCTTTTTCCGGCTTGACAACAGTAGAACATTATTCTATCTATGGTAATGAGAAATACTTGTTAATTGATATAAGTTTTTTCCCTAAATTCTATGAATTTGATTTTCAAAAAGCAAACAGAACCCGAATTTGTAAAACAGAATGCACTATAGATAGCGAACAGAGACTTCATCCTCTCACCATACCACGGCGACATCAGCCCCCCGTGCAGACACAAACGGGACCATAGCGACCATGGTTCCCGACAGGCAACGGGCTGCCGGTCTGAGTCTTCCCGCACAAGGTAGCGCACCATGGCAAAGAAAGAGAAATCCGATTACCTGATCCAGTCCGTTTCCCACGCCCTTGACCTGCTGGAGCAGTTCCATGACGAAGTGTATGAACTGGGCGTGACCGAACTGAGCAAGCGCTTGCAACTGCACAAGAACAATGTATTCAGATTGCTGGCCACCCTCGAATCGCGCGGGTATATCGAACAGAACAAGGTCACCGAAAACTATCGACTCGGTCTGCGCACCCTGGAACTGGGGCAAACCTTTGTCCGGCAGTTGGGCATCCTGCGCCAGTCCAGGCCAGTACTGGAAGAACTCGTACGGCACTGCAACGAAACCTCCTACGTGGCAATACTCAAGGACTTCCACATCGTCTATCTGGATGTGGTGGAAACAGACCTGACCGTTCGGGTCGTACCGCGGGTCGGAACACGGCTGCCCGCCTACTGTACTGCCGCAGGGAAAGTGCAGATCGCCCATCTGGTCGAAGAGGAATTGGAGCAGTATCTTCCAACCAAGGAGTTGAAAGCGTTCACTCCCAACACAATTGTCGACCGGGACGAATTGAAGAAGCACCTGGCAGGGGTAAACGAACAGGGTTACGCCATAGACGACGAAGAACTGGACATCGGCGTACGCTGTGTCAGTGCCCCGATCCGCGACTACACGCGGCGTATTGTCGGCGCCATCAGCATCTCCGGGCCATCCATGCGACTCTCCCCGGAACGCATCGAAAAAGAACTGGCGCCCATGGCCTTGAAAGCCGCCGAAGAGATTTCCCTCAAACTCGGCTACCACAAGTAGCCGAACACACTCAAGGCTCCGAAGACTGCGCCAGCCGCTCCCGCAGTTGCCGCCACGCTTCCTCCACCAGGGAGGTCGTCTGCTCCGGCAAGCCGCTATTGTCAATCACCACATGGGCACGGGCAACCTTTCCGGCCAGGGGCTGCTGAGCCGCAACCCTGCGCAACGCCTCCTCCCGATCGATACCGTCCCGTGCCATGAGCCGCGCAAGCTGAGTCTCCTCGCTCACGGACACAACCCATACTTCATCCATCGTTGCCACCAGACCTGCTTCAAAGAGCAGGGGGGCCATGTAGAATACCACCGGTGTGCCCTGGTCCCGCTCCCGGGACAGTCGCTGCGCCGCCAACCGGGCAATGGCCGGATGGGTTATTGCCTCCAGGGCCTTGCGTGCCTCCGGGTCGCCAAAGACAATCCGCCCCAGAGCCTTCCGGTCAAGGCTGCCATCCGCCTGTAGGATTTCCCTTCCAAAACGGGCAACGATTGCCTGATAGCCCTGCTCTCCCGGTTGCACCACGTGCCGGGCCAGCTGATCCGCATCGATAACCACGGCGCCAAGCGCGGTCAAGTGCCGGGCAACCTCACTCTTTCCCGAAGCAATACCACCCGTTAACCCGATAACTTTCATATCCTCTCCTCCAACCCCAGTGGTTACTGTCAAAAACTTCTTCGCTTTTTAGCGAAAAAGCCTTTGATTTGAATGA
>CAYSWG010000039.1:10626-13764 GCA_964434465.1 uncultured Geobacteraceae bacterium | reverse complement strand
TCCTAAACAAATAGATAAGGCTATTGAAAAAGGAATGCATTTAAATTCTCTTTATCAATTTCAAAAACTTTCTCCTAAACAAATAGATAAGGCTATTGAAAAAGGAATGCATTTAAATTCTCTTTATGAATTTCAAAAACTCTCTCCTAATCAGATTGACAAAGCTTTAGAGACAGGGAAGGATTTAGTCATTCTTTATAAGCATCTTTATCGGTTTCAAACCCTTAACCATAATCTGATTAATAAAGCTATTGAGATAGGAAAAGATTTGAATTCTCTTTGCCAGTTTCAGAAGCTATCTCCTAATCATATTGATAAAGCTATGGAGATAGGAAAGGATTTAGAATACCTTTATACAACTCAAAAGCTTACGACTCAACAGCTTACGACTCAACAGGTTGGTAAAGCTTTAGGAATAGGAAAAGAGTTAAACGTATTAAAGCATCAGGATGCTTATAAAGAGAAAGAGGTTGTGAAGAAGCTTCTTCCTCCATCACTATAAGGAGAAAACAAAATGAAAACAAAGGATGGGCAAAATCATGAACATTGACAATGCACTTAGACTGGGGCAAGGTCTTAGAAATGCTTACACGCTAACACTTACTCCTGAACAGATAGATAAAGCTATTGAAAAAGAAGAGAGTTTAAATTCTCTTTATATGAATCAAAAGCTTCCTCCTGAACAGATAACCAATGCTCTGGAGATAGGAAAGGATTTAGACTCTCTTTACAAGAACCAGACATTGAATGCTAAACAGATAGTTAAGGCTATTGAAACAGGAATAGCCTTAGAGTCTCTCAAAGAACAACCTATTTATAAGCAGATTCACATGCAGGTTGTTGCAAAGGCTGCTGACGTTTACAGAACAGCAAAGCAAACGGTTTCTTCTCTTATAAATAATAGTAATTTCGCAAGGATAGGAGAACAGAACATTAAAGATTTACAGCTAATACTGATTAAATAAGGAGAAACAAAATGGAAAAAGAAAGGAAAGAGCAGCTTCAATTAAAAATGCAGACTGCGGAGAAAATATTTAAGCAATCTGTTGCAGGGAACGCCATCAAAAGCGACATAGAGGATACCATAGACAGCCTAATTAAACTTTCGGGTGGAATTGGTGGTGAGACGGCTGTTTCAGCATTCAAGCAACAGTTCATGTCCCCGCTTGAGACAAGCTGGGCAGAGATAGACAGAAAAAGAGCAGTCTTTCTGTCCTTGTTTGTAAGGAACTCAAATATCCTATTCCTTGGCTCTTACGGCACAGGTAAAACCTTTATGTGCAAGATGCTTTCCGACATTGCCGAACTGAACTTCACGAGGATACAGGGGCAGGTGGACATGGACAAATCCGCATTCAGCGGCACGATAGACATGAAGCAGTTAATCGAGGACAACAAAGTAATAATTTCCTTCCCGCAGGGAGCCGATGACCCTGCGTCTTCATTATTGCTCATTGACGAAATCAACAGGATGCCTCCTGTTGAGATGTCAATTCTTACGTCTGTGCTTGCTGAAAGGCTCATGGAGATTGAGATAAAAAGCGGCAAACAGGTTGAAAGCCTAAATCTTTCAGACCACGAGACGCGTAAAGGGTTAATGAAAGATGTGTCTGGCATGACCGTTTTTGCAACAAAAAACAGAGACGACGAAGCGACGTTTCCAGTGTCAAGCCAGATACTGGACAGGTTCGCATTAACCGTTATCACCGAGCCTCCATCCTCTACGCTTCTTGAGACAAAGCACATTGCCGACATGATGGAAAAGCGGATTCTCACAAAGGAAGATGTCAGCGAAATAAGGAATCAGGTGGAGGCGGTCACGCTCCCGCAGGAAGTTCGCACGTATCTCGAACTTGTGCTTATGCAGTTGCAGTGCGGGATAATGGGCGAGCAAAGGGAGTTCTGCGGACAGGACGCTTGCAGTCAATGCGCCAACGAGTCAACCTGTGCGTGCAGCTTCACGGAGAACAGCTATATGCCGTCCGCCCGCTCAATGGAGCAGATTATCGCATTTGCAAAGGCACATGCCTACTTGGAAGGCAGGGACACAGTAAGCATAGAAAAGGATGTCAATCAGTTTATTTTTCTCAACCTATCGCATAAGCTTAAACTTAAGCCAGACTGCGAGGCAAGGATATTCAACAATCCCAGCCTCAGCGAAATGGTAAGAAGGTATGCAAATACAGTAATGACACTGCCACACCATGAGATAGTCAAAGTTGTCGTACAGACGGCTACAACGCAGGCGAGACAGATACTCCCCCATGTCGAAAAAATCAGAGCCCTCTGCGATGCTTCAATTATAATGGGGGACAAGCAAGCAGCAAAGCAGTTGCTGGACATGCTCAAAGACGGGCTTGCAATATCCGCCATTGACAAAACAAGCATTCATAGATGGATAACCAGTAAAATGAGCTTCAATAGAATGTTAGCTGGAGAATACAAAGACATAAAAACTGGCGTCCGACCAGAGGAGACGGCTTCCCCTATCTGCAAAAGGATACTTGACAAACAGAGGGGAAGGGAGAAAGGACAGGCAAGTGAAATAAGCCCAGAAAAAAAAGCGCTGGCAGTGCCGCCTGCCCTTTAACAGTCGCAACCCATGCGGTCGCGTGGGTTGAAACGATTGAAACAAACAAGTAGAAAACAAGCAGGATAGGAGAAAGGCAGATGGAAGGAGAAAAAAAGAGCAAAGACAGCAATGCCGTTACATCTTTTTTTGATTCGCTGGATGTTTCAAATGGCAAAGGGGAATCCGAGAAAGGAAAATCAGAGTCCCTTTTAAAGTTCAAGCAGCGGATTAACGAGATTTCCCGCAAGCACTTCTCGTTTCAGTCGTCTCTGATTCAGGTTGAGGCAACAAACAAACCAGATGTCCGCGCTTTCTTTTTGGAGATGTGCGCCAAAAATATGCAGGGGCATCTTTATGCTAACGCAACGACCCCCGTTGTCGTTCTCAGCGAGCAACTGCTCGCTGGCGAATCGGACGCCTCTATCTGCGAAATGCTGCGCCATGAGTTCTTCCACTCAAACAGGCTGCCAGCGACAAAGGGCATTGACATAGTAAGCAATACAGTAGTAGCTCAGGCGTTCTACAAAGACGATGGCACCAGCATCAGTACTACAATGGTGGATACC
>CAYSWG010000039.1:0-10580 GCA_964434465.1 uncultured Geobacteraceae bacterium | reverse complement strand
TGACATAGTAGGCAGGCGAGTGGAAACAGAGGATACTGATGTCAATAGCTGGCTCCACCATAAAAACAGGAATGCTTTTAGCGAGAAAGAGTTAATGGCTTTTGCTGACCAGGTTGACAATGCCCCAGCAGGAAGCGTTAATGGCTTTTCAGTGTTACTGCCGACAATGCTGTCGTTGGCAAGGACGCTTAAACCGTCTGAGGATTTAGCTGGTGCATCCATGCAAGTCTTTAAGGATAGCGTGAGCAGAATCAAGAAGCATCTGACGGACAGTGACGCGAAATGTCTTTCGGACGCCATAGCTGAAGCAACTCAGCATCTGACGACAATGTCGCGGGCATCCTATCCAAGGGACTATATTGTTTTGCTTAAAAAGCTTGCTGACTCTGTTGCAGCCAGTGCCAACATGATGGCTCGGAATAATGAGATGAAACCAAGAGAAAGCTTGCTCCAGCAGTTAATGAAGATGCTTGGCAAGCATGGCAAGATGCGTAAAGACAGGGGGTTGAACAGCAGCGAGGAAAATGCGAAAAGCGAAAAAGGAATGCAAGAGGCAATGTCAGACGAGTCTGAGGCAAAAAAAATCCTTGAACAGATGCTCAATGACGGAAGCATATCAGCGAAAGAAAAAAAAGAGATGGAAAAGTGGGTTGAGGAACTCACGATGGCATTGATAATAGGAAAGGGAGTCGGGGAAGACCAACCCTTACCACTGGGCAGTGGTAAGGGTTGCAGCAAAACAGGGTCAGGCAGTGACAGGCCAATAGTCAAAATGGTTTTGGATTTCTATAGAAACGCAGACAAAAAAAACACCATAGTTATTGCCGAAAACGACAACAGCAATAAAGGCAATGAATCAAACAATCCATTCAGCAGCGCATCAAACCTGAACTGCCACAAGCTCATGCTGGGGAGATCGATTCAGGGCGTCAAGCCTCGAAAAATGACAAGTCACACGATTAAAAGCTTGGCAAAAACACCTCTTTACAATAAGGCTGGCAAGCGCGTAATCGCACCAGGCATTAACTTGAACCAAAACAGACATTTAGCCATACATGGACAACAGGCAACAACGAAAAGGACATATCTGTCAGAGCTTTGCGTAGTAATTGACACGTCTGGTTCAGTAAGCGATGAGGAAATTGCCAGAGTTTTTGCGATGCTCGCCAAGTCGTTTGAGAAGGTAAGACCAACGAAGCTCCATATTGTGTTATTCAATTTGAAGCCGTATTACGTAACAACAATTGACAGCCTTGACACTGATATTAAGGCACTCGCCAAAGTCTCAAGCCGTTGTCAGTCTGGCGGCACAAACATAGCCAATGGCGTAAGCGAGGCAGTCAGGATGTTCACCAAGAGAATATTTTCGCCAGGCGTCACATTGCTGATTTCGGACTTTGAGGATGATGAGGCTCTTTTTGTGTCTTCACTGCAGTCGCTAAAAAGGATAACCAAGACAAAGCTTTTCCTTGCGAATTTTGGCAGCGAAAACTTCAACTTTAAGCATACTGCGTTTGCGGATGTGGCAGTGGCGGGGAAAGGCTTTCAGGAAATGATAAGGAAGCTGTCTGCCGCACTCAAAACATATTACTCAAGGGAGATGCTTACGAGTTCACAGAACATAAAAAAGCTTGGCGGCTTAAGTCTATAATAACTAATAGCAAGGAGGCTTAAATGGACATGAAAGATGTCAACAAGGAAGTAATTGATGAAATTAATAACAAAAAAGCAGACATATCTAAGGAAACGCTTGTGCGGCTGTATGTGGATGACATTATTGAAAAGATAATGAGCAGCAATAATAAAAAGTTTCTGGCTGATGGGCTTCTTAGTCAAATGAAAGAAACGTGTAAACAAGCCGCCGACTTTATCAAGGACGCAACAGGCATAACAGTCCAGCCAGAGGAGATAGAGGCGGAATTTAAAAAGAAAAAAGACAGGCTTATTAGTTCAGAGCTGCTTGCTAATCCAGATGAGTCGGGAATAAACGAGGGAACTGGCAAAGCATCACTGTCTCCAAAGCCTGTAAGCAAGGACAAAGCACTGGAGCCAGACGCAGAGAGAGAGGAAAACAACGAACAGGATAAGTTCATGTCTGGGCTGTTAGGCAAAAGAAAGGATATGATGTTTGACAATAAAGGGAAAATCACGTCTCAGATGCACGGCATTGGCATAGCCGCTGGCATGGCGGGTGCAAAGATGGCAATGAACGGGGATTTGCTGGGTGTGGTGGAAAACGCATTGCATGATGTCCTGATGAATAAAATGAGCGGCATCCTAAGCATCGCAAAAAAGGCAAACCACGACATGCAATCGCTTAAACATGCTATCGGCGGCGCAACCCACGATGCTGCCATTGCAAATGTGGGAAAAGAACTAAACATAACAGTTAAACAAACATTATCAATGGGACATGGCAGATAGGCGAAATTTGTGCGAGGAGGTCTTATGAAGGAGTTCAAAATTGACATTGAACAAACCATTAAAGATGTGGAAAACGCACGGAATGCGAAAATAGAAAACAAAAAAAAGGACAGAGACGGATCAGCTTTAAATGACGATGTGATCATTCAGTATCTCATGGCTGACGATTTCATCCAATCAAACGGCGAGGTTTTTGAAAAGATTGAGCAGTCGTTTGCCGACAAATTCAAAGCCTGCTTAAAGAATTATCAATTTGCAGGAGAAAACGGCGATGCCATGAATAAAGCGATGGATTTATCTTCCACAGTTTTTGCAAACGAAATGGCGCGTCGGATCATGCCTCACATCAGGTTTACAATTGGTACGCCTATTGCAAAGGAGATGTTCAAGCTTGCAATGGCAGAGGCAAGTGTGAGAAAAAAGAAGTTGCGCGAATATGCAATACTCTGTCAGCAGCGAGGAATTGCGCCCAACCAAGAGGTTGAAAAAAAGCTGATGAAGACGGACAACCATTACACTGCCGCAATCCTGATGAACGACAACACCGTAAGCTTCTATAAGCCTGCTTGGTTGTTTGATAGGAGCTGTGCAAGAACGCTTGATAAGAACAAATTAATGGAGCGGTCGTTTGTCCAGTTGGGCGATGATAGTGTCGTAAAAATCAAGCGACAGGCGACTGGATCAATGATGGGTCGGCTGCTTGAATGGTCAGGCGTTAGAAAAAAAATTTTCACGGTAGAGGTAATGCGAAGCACAAAGACAGCGCAGAGTATTGGCGAGTATTATAATGAGCGACAACATACGTGGATGACTGCGGCTGACAGCTATGACAGGGAAACGCGTCAGCACGCAAAGGAAATAGCATACATTCTCAAAAAAGAAGTTGATTCAATGCTTGACCGTCTTAATCCTGCGCCAAATTCCATTAATGATGAAAATGCGCCAGATTTTTTTGAGAAAACAGGAGAAAAACAACAGGCAATTAATTACAATAGCGACGCTTCGGAAAATCTTACCGTTGCTTTGCGGGCAATCTGCGAGGACTTCTACAAAAGCGGAAGCATCAATAATGGCAAGCCCCTTCTTTTCAGCGTACCATTGACTGAGGAAAGCGTTAATTTTCACATCTTTTGCGGCAAGGCATTAGATGCTTTTACGCAAGTTAAGAAAAAAGACGCAGAAAAAAAGGCATTAGAAAAAGAGAAAAAAGAAGTGCTAAACACCAATGCTTACTCTACTATTAATGATGTAGTAAGGGCATCAATGATGAGCGTATTAGAGCAGCTTAATGAGCAAAAACTGAGAGACATTATTGCAGTCGCAATACAAAAACACGGAAAGAAATTAGGAACTCCTTACTCAATTGAAAATGAAAGGACCATAGCAAACAACGTCTTTTCTGCTTGCAAATCCATGCTTAATGAAAACAAAGACTTCACGGACATGCTTGATAAAATGACAGGAGTGGTTCAGGAACAAGTGATGTGGTTGATAAGCGGCGAGGCTGCAAAGCAAGAAGACCTGCCGTTTGCCAAAAACCATTGGCAGCACGCAAATACAAGAGACGAGGACGTTTCGGCTGCTGCTGCACCACCAAATACAAGGCGAGGCCAATCAACGGCGATACCGCCAATCATTGATATTTGAGTAGTTAAAAAAGCAAGAGGAATGCTCAAAAATAGAAAAACTGCTTACACTACTACAGGAGCATAAGTAAAAAGGAGATCGATATGCCATTTACGACAAAAAGACATGATGTTTTTATCAAGCACCCCGTAAAAAGCCTTTTTAGTCCATCAAAGTCAAATGATGCTCTTACGGACGCCGACATTATTGAAATTGCGAAGTGGGGAATGTTGTTTTACCGCATTGCGGGATCGCATGGCAGGTATCTCGTGGAAACAGAGGTTGACGGAGTGAACAACTTCCATTTCAATAACAACGACAGCGATAATACTAATGATTTAACGCATGAGATGAAGAACTCGCTGAAAAGAAGGATTTTTCCGCTTTTCAGCGGATACCCCTCTTGGTATGACGGCCATGATGCTATTAAGGCAATGGCATGGGTCGAAAAAACACTCTCTGTCGTTGATGGAAATATAAGGAGAATAAAAGCCTTAGCGTCTTATGCGTTCAAGGGCGAGGGCGAAGAATTGACCGCTGCGGAGAAAGAAGACAAGGCAAAAAAGCTTGAGATGTTAGAACGCATTCATAATATTATTCGCACAGAAAGGGATGTCATAATGTCAGAGCTTGAGCGTTTGAATTTTCGCAACTGCTACGGATACGGAATGGACGAAAATGAAAAAGATACAAATATTGCAATCAACGCAAAGCGGGCAATGTACTACCAAATGGCTCTTGAGGCACTGTATCACAAGCAGAAGCTCGGATCAATGGGGTGCCAAAAGCACGAAGATGTAAGCATGGACCATATAAGAATAGCAGCAGACAGCTTTGCGTTTTCCATTGGGATGATGTCGCTGCTGACTAAAAAGGATTTGGGGTTCCCCAGTCTTATGGCTTTTTTTAATTATACGGCGGACAAGGACTACGGCGAGACGCAGAAAATCAAGACAGCGGCAGACTTAACATCAACGGGAATCTCCACAAAAGCAAGGCTATCAGAGTCTGTTGACAGGATTGCTCAGGCTTGCGGGGGCGATGGAAATCCCCTCCTGCATGAGTTGTGCGACTTGGAACTGGCAGTGGGCAATAAAACAAGTCTGGGATGGGATATTTATCGCGGAGTCGGGATGCCTGTCCACGGGATAAACCCTAAAAACATTCAGCGAAGCATTGACGACTACCTATCAACCCCCGACAGCGATAGCATGTCCACCTACCAGTTAAACGGCAAATTCTTTGCTAACCTTAGCAAAATTTATGCTGAATACCTTATGAAAAACCCAGACAGCCTAACAGATGCCGACAGGGACATGCTTAATGCCCACAACTCTTGGTGGTTGGCTGCAAGCAAGAAGATACTGGACAGCGGACTGCTAAATAAACTATTCCTTCACAATCACGCTATGGCATTAGACTATGGCTTTGACTCAAAAAATGTAAGGTCTAACACCAAAGAGGTGGTCGATGAGATACAAAAATTCGTGTTCAAAAAGCACTGGGAAATTGTGGTGTATGGAATGTCAATGATTAAGGGAATAGCGCAGGATTACCTTGACTTCTACAACGAGCAAAAGTGGGAATTTGAAGTGTTACTGGCGTCTAATCATGGGGTCGGGCAAAAGACATACTCTCCAAGCGCAAACAAAGCATTCGCTATGTACATGGCTAATTCCAGCAATGCAAGGAAAAGCATAAAAGAAAATTTATTGTCGCTGTATTCGGGCGGCAGCGACAAAGAAGCAATGGAAGTATTTCAGACAGCGACCGATCTGTCGCCTGCTGTCGGCTTTATTAAAAACGGAACAGCAACAGAGGATGTTTACGATGCAATACAGAAGGCGTCAATGACCACATCAGAAATCCTTGACGAAATTTCAATGCTTGCCATGCCAGATGAGGAAGGGATGTCGAGAGTAAACTGCTTTTGGGATTTCTACACCAACTCTGACTTAATGAAAGAAGACAAGGAAATGGACTTTGATATGTCAAAGATTGCCGATTTCCATAGAATAGCGGCTTCCCAGATGAAAAAGGCGATAGTTGAGGAAATGCAAAAGCTGCAGAGCGATGTCATTGATATGCTTAAAGCTGAGGATAAAAACAGGAAGTCGAATCCTCGCGGCGTCAGTTATGTCAGTTATGCTGCGGCAGAAAAAAACGATGGCGGGAATAATAAGAGCACTGGATGGATGCAGAAGATGAAAGACTCAGTGGCAGAGGCAAAAAAACTGCTCAACGCTCCCAATAGTCAGCAGCATCAAAGCAGCGGCATTGTTTTAAGACACCTTGATATGAGCAGGCTAAAAAAAGAGGTTGGCTGGTATTTCCACGATTTAGGAATTGATGTTGACAGCATACCCAACAGCCTCCCAGTCGCATTTGGCATTGATAGGGATGAACGCATCAACATGGACGGCAAAACAAGCTACACTTATTTTGTATGGCATCGTCACCACTGTTTTATTGACATTGATTTGCCAGAGGATGACGACGTGGTCGGATTTCACGGGTTGGACAATATAATCAACGCTATCAATTCATGGGAAAAGACCATTACTGCGACAATGACTGCTTACCACTCCTCAGCCAGTGATCTATGCAGCGAAAAAGAATGTCATATTAAACCAGACAGGGAACTGTTCTGGACAGGCAAATCCTGCGATGTAATAGACAAGTGGAAAAAGAGCGGGAAAATGCTGAACGAAAAATTAGAGGATAGAAAAAAAGAGGGTTTCTTTTCTCAGGTGCTTTCTGCGTTCCCTGCTCTTAAGTCTCTGCGGCAGGAGGCGGTAGTAAATCCGCAGACCACGAGGGACGCTATAAAGAGAGCAATGAACTTTGTCGTTAATGACCGCGCCGCGTCACTGCGGGAGTCACAATCCCCTGTGGTAAAAGAACTTTTTGGCAATCACGCAGAAACCAGCCACCACTGCCGCAAGAGGAAAAACCTGAGCGACAATCAGGTTTTTAGAATATGCGACAGCGCGACATTGCAAAAGGTGCTGACAGACGATGAGTTTGCCAATCACAAAGCAGCGATGTCTTCAACAACAACTCATTAGCATGAGTTTACATTAAGACAACAACGAGGAGGTTTAAATGCCAAAAGACAGCAGCAACGAAATGTCGCAGCCACAAGTGTTTGATGATATAGCAATAGTAAACGGAATTAAAGACCAAGCAACGTCTGCCGTCCTTAACGTTCTACTGCCGCTTCTTGAGCAGCAAAAGGAGGCCATTGTAAAGATGAGCCAGCGACTTGAGGCAATGGTAGAACAATATAATGCGCTTGTGGACACGGTTAAAGAGATAGCATCAGACAACAAAAATCTGATTGCCTCGCTCCACGACAGCAACCGCATAGTCAATGACGTGCACAGCGAGATGAAACAGATGCAAAAAAATTTTTCCAGCAGTATTGAAAAGCTCCCAGCTCATATCAAGGAAAGCGAAAGCATTGCCAGTCTGGTAAGAACAGTCAATAACAGCGTGCAAAAGATGCAGCAAATAATGTTCACAGACTCGCTTACTGGACTTTACAATCAGCACTGCCTTCAGAAAACGCTGGCAAAGGAAAGTGGCACATTTGTTGGATTCTGCCTTGACATTGATTACTTCAAGAAAATAAACGACCAATTTGGTCATGACGCTGGCGACACTGTGCTTAAGTCTGTCGCATCCGTTGCCAGCAAAACGCTGGCAAGCATTTGCAATAACCCTGAAAATGTTGGGACTCAAAGAAAGCACTTTATTTTCAGGATGGGCGGCGAGGAGTTTGGCGTGCTTTTACAGGTAAGGTCAAGGCATGACACAAAAGCCAGCGACGAGGTTGACTTTGTATGGCACGTAGCTGAGAGCGTCAGGAGGTCGGTGCAGCAGCATTGCGGATGCACCGTATCAATCGGAGTCGCCGAAACAACGACAAAACTGCCGCTAAATAATCCTTCATTACCTGCCAATAGGTTCAATGTTTTCGGTGATAAACAGCTTTACATTGCCAAAAAGGAAGGCAGAAACAGAGTGGTGTTAAGTGAATCTTTAATGACTCACCTCGCTAATCAATTGGGAATAACAACAAGCATAAGGGATAAGATAAAGGATTTGCACAGCAAGCAGCAGTAGCATTAGCGTCCTTTAAAGCAATGGAAGTTAAAAAAAGGGATTGGAAGAACGATCTTCCAATCCCTTTTTTTTGCCTCAAGTGAGGCTGTCAATGAGGGTTAAAGCAATTAGCTTTTTCCCATCGCTCGCATTCCTTTGCCTTTGCAACCATTGCATCAAACAGGTTGTTCAGGCTATTTGATGTCTTCTCATCGCCAAAGTTGATTATCCCGTCCATGCCCACAAGCTTCTCGTTGTCTGTTTTGCAGAAAAGCTGCAGCCTGTATCCCTGACGCCCAACTGTAACAATCTGGGGGATGTGCGTTATCTGCCTGACATTAGTGATAGGAGAGCAGTAAGCCTCAACGCTTCCATCATAAAGAGATTGGAGTTTTTGGAGAATTTCGCTGGCTTTTTCTTCCATGAGAAGCACCCTGATTTTTCCGCCTCTTGACAGGAAGCTTTCTATTGCTGGAACCAGTCTGACCCAAGGATCGGAATGGAATCCCAACAAAACGATTCGCGCAATGTCTCCTTTCTGCGCGGCGTCAAGCAAGCTCTTAATTCCCAGATATGACTGATCAACGTCAGCATTTAGGAGTGTCTTGTTTTCCTTTTTTTTATGAGCGTCTCTAATAAACGCCTCATAGTTTTTTAAAGATTCATCGGCAAATCTCTCGCTATCGCATTTTTCCATAATAATCATCCTTTTTAGTCATTGTTGTTAAGCGGCTCGATTGGCTTATAGTTCCCAGTTAGGCACTTTGCACACTTCACCTGCTTGGTAACATCGCAGCGGAGCATTGCCTTTGAAATATGAATAGTCGTCTTGCAGTTGTCGCATTCGCATTTTATTGCCTCTACTTGTTTGCCCATACACTTATCCTCCTTTTTCTTCTTGATTAGCCGCGTCTGGCGGCAATTTGTCGCTGTCATTATTTAATGCCTCTATTGTTTCCTGTCTTTGACTTTGGCTGTCTTTTTGTTTTATTGCAAGTGCGGACTGGTTAATGTCGCTTGACAACCTTGACAAAAGCTCTGTGTAGTTTTTTTCGTCACTTATATGTTTCACAACATCAACCCTGTCCTTAAGAGACGGCAAAATTACATCCTTTACCATCTCAAAACTCCAGTCGCCAGACGCTATGTTCTGGCTCACTACCACATTTGCATACTCAGCAGTATATCCCAACTGTGTCAGGTAATACCGCAAAGACCTCTTCTGCTTAGGAGTGGGAATTTTTGCTTTCATTTTATGAAAGATGAAGCATCTTCTTTTTATCCCTTACCAGAGAGAATAAAATGTCTATTATCTTCCCCACGACAGATTTTGGGGTTTCCTTTTTCTTTGCATTATCAATCTTATTTCCCCTGTTTTTTTTCATTTAATTACTCTCTTTCCCTGCTTAATTCACACTGAAAAGTACCGCAGTCGGCAATTTCCTGCTCCAGCTCTTCAATTTCAGAAAACTCCATGATTGGAAGCGCTGGCAAAAGATGGTCATGAATCAGAGACATATCTTCATCATCCAATGTGTCAACGATTTCATTTTCTGCTTCTGCGCCATCAACGCCTTTTTCTGGGACACCCAAGCTCTGAGGCCAGAGTTCTATTGTAATGTTTTCTTCTTCTTTTCTTTCCTCTCTATGTCTGTCGCTAACATGTTCCTCATGCTGGCGATTATCAGCGGCATGAGGCTTTTCCTCTACGCTCATGCCGTCAAGGAGATGAAGGACTGCCCGAAGGTTGCCCTTCAGAAGCGCCGTCAGTTCCCTCAACTTGCCTTTCTCCTTCTCTGTCGTCTCTGTTGCTGAATCGCAAGACAAAAGCTCATCAAGAGCTTTTTTGCTCACAACGCACACGTCGCCGTCTGCCTCAAGGTCAACCAATAAATACTTGTCTGACACAGAGGCTTCATGGACGTTAATAACCATAGTTAATACCCCGCCCTTCAATGTTCTTGCACCACCCAATTTCCCAACAATAGCTTTCATTGTGATCTCTCCTCCCTATTTATAAAATGCCAATGCAGCGCATCTGGCGCATTCTTTCCTTTACTGCTATTCATCATTCCCGATGCCCATGCAAACACAATGGTCATACTTGTCTCCACTTTATTGAGGCAACCAGCGTTTCCACTGGATTAATCATTGTCTTTTCAGCGGAATCACATACCACTTGACCCCCGTATTCCTTGATCAAATGCGCCAAAGCCACAGCCAGACCAAAATCGCCCTCAAGGTGCCAAACAGCCGATTTGCACATTCTCTTAACTATCAGGCGACTTTTTAAAGGATTCCCTGTATGTCCCCTCTTCCCCTTTCTGTATTCCTTGTAAATATCAGCAATAATAGCAAAGAAAAAATCCCTTGCAAACTCATTAACCTCGCGAGCGGAGACAAAGCTTGGGACACATGGGAAC
>CAYSWG010000038.1:13512-14380 GCA_964434465.1 uncultured Geobacteraceae bacterium | reverse complement strand
ATTTCTGCTTTTTCCAAAATTGTGTCGGACATCCATACCCCCTGTGCCTTGGTTACAGTTCACCATTGGCTTTCTTGATCCGGGCGATTGCCACCTGATGGTCAAAGATCGCCCGGTAATGGTCTGATCTGATCCTGGTAAGCAGCGTCTGGGCGTCAATGACGTCCGTCGCCGTCCCCACCTGTTCCTGATAACGATTCTTGTTGATTCGCAGGTTTTCTTCGCCCTGGCGCACTGCCTGAGCCGTCGTGGCAATCCGTTTCTCGGCAATCCGGGCATCGTTGCTGGCCGTGGCATGCTCCAGGGACACCCGGGCCTCGAGCATGCGCACGTGCTCCTCGTTCTGCAGGCGGGTCCGAACGGCCTGACGGTAGCGGGAGGTTGTCGCCAGACCGTCAAAGAGGTTGATCCGTACCCCGAACGTTGCATAGAGGATAGTTTGCTCCTTGGCCCGGTCATTTTCCACATGATCCACACCAAGGCGGGCAAACAGTTCGGGGAAGTACTGGGCGCGGGTTTCCTTGATCGTCATGGCATCGGCCACGAGATTCCTGCGCAGGGCTTGCACTTCAGCGCGATTGGCGGGGGTGACTTCGCCGGTCATGCTCTGTTGGTCCGTTCCGTGTTCCGTCTCGGCAGTGAGTTCTGCCCGGAAGGTCGGCACGGCGCCGGTAAGATAGTTCAGGTGCAGCCAGCCGTTGTCCAGACGGTTCTGCTCCATGAGTTGCCGCTGCCTGCTGTTGGCCAGGTGCACCTCTGCCTGCAGCAGGTCGTTGCGGGTGACCACACCCTGCTCGAAGAGGTTTTTCGCCACGCGCAGGTGGTCGGCCATCTCGGCGGCCGCGCCGCGCTCGGCGGAGGCGACCAC